>JAWANB010000018.1:0-16335 GCA_038895675.1 Candidatus Iainarchaeum sp. | reverse complement strand
AAAAGCAGTGCATGGAAATACTTATGGCGACCAATACGTAAAAGTGATTATTAAGACACCAACGAAAATAACAAAAAAAATGAAAGAACTCTTAGAAGAATTGGCTAAAGAAGAAAAAATTTCTTCGGAAAGAAAAGACTTTTTCGGAAAATTCAAAAACATATTCAAAAAAACATGACAAAGAGCAAAAAACTTAGAAATAGTTAGAAAAAATAAAGACAAAGAATTAAAAAAAACACATGACTAACAAAAAAACATGATACTACCAAAAAAATATTACTACAAAGTAAAAAGCCAAAAATTACAATAAAAAACCAAACGTGAAAAGTCAAAATGATTTCAGAAAAGACTTGTTTTAAGAAATTATTATTTTCCCAACATTCATTGTGCCTTTTATATCTTCTTCTACCAAACTAAAAAGTTTGTTGTCGATTTTTTTATTTAATCTAAATTCTTTTAATGGAGCGTTCATAGCCATTTTTGATTCTGACTTTTGTTTTCTTATTAAAGCAATTATTTCTTTTGCTAAGTCGCCCGCTTTCAAAGACTCTTGATTTATAAAACTTGTTTTTGGTTCTGGCCATTGCTCTAAATGAATTGATTTTTTTGTTTGGAGGTTTTTGAAATTATTTTGCCATATTTCTTCAGTCGTATGTGGAACAAAAGGCGAAAAAGCCTTCAGTAGTTCTGAAAAAACGTATAACAAAGTAGATTTTGCCGAAATTGCAGAGTCATTTTCTTTTTCAGAGTATATTCTATACTTTACTTCTTCTATGTAAAAGTCTGCAAACTCAAGCCAAAAAAAGTTTCTCAAGGCTGACATTGCTTTGGAAAACTCGTATTCTTCAAAAGCATTAGTTGCTTTATCTTTCGTGTCTTCCCACTTTGAAATAATCCATTTATCAATTATTTTTAGCTTGGAATAATTTTTTTCGACATAATCGGGTTTTGTTCCTGCTGATTTTTCGGAAACAAATTTTGCGACGTTAGTTAGTTTTATTATGAATTTTTTTGCGGCAATAAATTCTTTTTCCATGAAAGGCAAGTCTTCGCCTAAAGAACCTGAGGCAGACCAATACCTTAGCATGTCAGCAGAGTATTTTTGTATCATTTCTATTGGATTAACAACATTTCCCAAGCTTTTTGACATTTTTCTGCCTTTAGGGTCTAAAGCGTGACCTGAAATCATTATGTCTTGCCAAGGCAATTTTCCTTCATGGAAATAAGCTTTCACTATCGTGTTGAAAGCCCATAAAGTTATTATGTCATGTGCTTGGGGCCTCAAAGACATTGGAAAAATTTTCTTGTGAAAATTACTTTCTATTGCCCACTTTGAATTTATTTGTGGTGTTAACGAGGAAGTTGCCCAAGTGTCTAAAACATCATATTCTGGAACAAATTCTTGTGAACCGCATTTAGAACACTTTGAAACTAATGGTTTTTGTTGGATAGGATCAACTGGCAATTGAGATTCTTCTGCTATTATTATTTCGCCGCATTTTTTGCAATACCAAACAGGAAAAGGAACTCCAAAGTATCTTTGCCTTGAAAGACTCCAATCCCATTGCAAACCTTTTATCCAATTCTCGTACCTTACTTTCATGTGTTTTGGAAACCAATTAAGCTCATTGCCTTTTTTTATGAACTCGTCTTTTAAGTCAAGGTAATTTATGAACCATTGTTTAGTGTTCATTATTTCCATTTCTGTTTTACAACGCTCGTGCACTTTAACAAAGTGCTTTATTGGTTTTTGCGAAACCAAAAAACCTTTTTCTTTCAAGTCTTTTATTATTTCTGCCCTTGCCTCTCTTATTTTTTTGCCTGCGTATTGTTTTGCTAATTCTGTCATTCTTCCGTCCTTAGTGAAACTAACTCGCAAAGGCAAAGAGTGTGCAAAATACCATTCCATGTCTGTTTGATCTCCGAAAGTACAACACATTACTATTCCTGTCCCTTTTTGTGGATCAACACGTTTGTCTTCTAAGATTGGAACTGCATAATCAAAAAGAGGCACTATTGCTTTTCTGCCTAATAATTCTTTTTTTCTTTCATCAGAAGGATGAAGAAAGACAGCAACACAACTTGACAATAATTCAGGCCTCGTAGTGGAGATTATTATTTCACCACCACCTTCTAAAGGGAATTTTAAATCGTTGAATGTGCTTTCTTGTTCCACGTCTTCTAACTCTGCTTGCGCTATAGCGGTTTCACAAGTAGGACACCACATGCTTGGCGCTTCTTTCCTATAGGCTCTTTTCTTCTTGTAAATTTCAATAAAACTAAGTTGACTCGTTTTCCTTGCCAAAGAATCTATGGTTCTGTAAGTTAAAGACCAGTCAATACTCAAACCTATAGACTTAAAGTCAGACATCATTAAGTCTTCGTATTTTTTTGTTTCTTCCAAACAAATTTTAATGAATTCCTCTCTTGAAAAGTCTTTGGCTTTTATGTTACGACTCTTTTCGACAAGTCTTTCAGTTGCCAAACCATTATCGTCTAAGCCAAAAGGATAAAAGACATTAAAGCCTTTCATTCTCTTGTATCTAACTATAAAATCTGCTTGAGTATAAGAAAAAGCATGCCCTAAGTGCATTCTGCCTGAAACTGTAGGAGGTGGCGTATCAACAGAATAAATAGGCCCTGACTTGGTCAAGTCAAAAGCATAAATTTTTTCTTTTTCCCAATAATCTTGCCACTTTTTTTCAATAGAAACAAAAGAATTTTCAGGCATAGTAGATTAACTTTTATAATAGAAACAATTTAAATTTTTGGTTGATTTTTAATTGCGAACTAACATCATTCTTAATAGCTTAAAAATGGAACTGGATAAAATTTATTCATGAATTACTATGCACTAGTCAACTCATATTGGTATGAAAACTCTGGGCTTTACATAATTATATTAATATTTTTAGTCTTCGCCGTATTTTTTATTGTTGGAAATATCACTGCACAAAGAAAAATAAAAGAATATAGTCAAGAAGGAAAAATAAACAAAAGTTTTTTTGAAAATTTTAGCAAAATAAGCGGAGACATAGAGTATACTTATACAAATGCGATATTTTTAGGTCTTGAAAAATATTTTTTACTTTACCTCATAGATAAAGAAGATGATCAACCTGTAGTGATAGCAAAAACTAACATAACTTTTAAATCAGATGATGCAAATGATAGTAAAGAATTTTTTAAACTAAGATTAGGTTTTTCTTGGAGTGAATTTAATGGAACTATAACTGCAAAAATTTTAGAAGGAAACATTGATGCAACAATAGAAAGAGGAATAATAAGAGTCAAGTTTAATAGCAAAGAAATTGGGATTATTGATTATCAAACAAAAAAGTTTAGTACAACCGATAATTTAGAAGGTCAAATTGAAACGCCTGAAACAAATATAAATGAACTTCTAACTGAAAAAGAGCAAGAAGAAGAATTGTTTTCAATAAGAAGAGGAACAGAAAACATAGTTGATGTGGACATTTATTCTCGTGATGATGTAATATTTAAAGAAGGGGGACTTACTTTGACTGAAGAAATAAAAATACTTGCTTTGGTGAAATACCTTTTCGAAAAATCAGTATATATGAAAAAATGAGACTTTAAAAACAAAAAAATCAAACATGAAACACAACAAGAAAATTAACACCTTAAAACAACAAAAAAAAGTAAAGACTAACAAAGAAAAAAACCTGAAAAAGACTCTAACAAAAACAAAAAAACTTTAAAAAAAACAACATGGTTTCTGTAAGGCACAATCAACAAGCTTTTTATATGTTTCTTTGTAATACTTGTTAAAACAAATTTTTTCAAAAAGCTCTTCCTTACCGTTAGGAAGGAAAGGCAAAGTGATTTTTGTGGCTACTAAAAGTAATAAGAAAGATAAGAGAAAAAAAGGCGAAAAAGAAAAGGCAATAATTACTTTGACGCCAGAAGAAGCTGTTGAAGTAATAGTAAAGCTTTCAAACCAAGGTTTAACGCCTTCTGAAATAGGCATAACTTTGAGAGATAGTTATGGAATAAAAAATGTGAAAGAATTATTGGGAAAAGGAATAGAAAAAGTGCTTGAAGAAAAAGGCCTTTTGCCCGATATGCCGAGAGACCTACTAAACTTGATAAGAAAGTCTGTAATAATAAATAGGCACATGAAGGCAAATAAGCATGATATGACTGCAAAAAGAGGATACTTGCTCACTGTTTCAAAAATCAAGAGACTC
The DNA here is from genome assembly GCA_038895675.1 of Candidatus Iainarchaeum sp. Taxonomy (GTDB): domain Archaea; phylum Iainarchaeota; class Iainarchaeia; order Iainarchaeales; family Iainarchaeaceae; genus CABMIU01. The sequence goes on along the minus strand of JAWANB010000018.1, from coordinate 12,124 downwards.
ACAAAGTATTATGCAAAGAAAGGCAAGCTAAAAAAGGGTTGGAAGTATACGCCTGAAGCGGCTGAATTGTTAGTGAAGTGATTTTATGTCAAAAGAAGTCAAAACACAAAAAAAAGAAGCACAGCCTAAAACACAACAACAAAAGACAAAAAGAAAAACAATTGACAAGTGGAAGAAAAAAGCATGGTATACGCTTTATGCTCCTGAAGAATTTGAAAGGAAAGAATTAGGACAAACCGTTGCCGAAAAGCCAGAACTTGTTTTTGGCAGAACTTTAGAAGCAACTGCAAGCGAGTTAGCTAATCAACCAAAAAAAAGTCATATCCAAATAAAGTTCAAAGTAGTTAATGTTACTGCAAACAAAGGGCAATGTGAAGCAATAGGCCATAACATAAAAGACTCTTACTTGAAAAGAATAATAAGAAGAAGAACAAGCAAAATAATGTTAGTCAAAAAATTTGAAACAAAAGACAAAAAAAGCGTGAAAGTAAAAATATTGATAGTAACCGAAAAAAAAGCTTCAGGAAGACAAAAATCAAGCATACTAAAAATTGCGGAAGAAACAACGAAAAAGTTTTTAGCACAATTAGAGGCAAAAAAGGTTATTGAACAATTAGTCTTCGGAAGCTTGCCGAACAAAATTTATAGCGAAGCAAAAAAAATCTATCCACTAAAAAGAGTCGAAATAGCAGGTTCAAAACTTTTGTGAGCTTATGGATATAACAAATTTTGTTCTAGTTTTCTTTGTTTTAAGCATAATAGGTTTTTATTCTCTTGAAAAAAAACTTTTGAACAAAGCAGGAGTAATGGCTTCTATAGTTTTTGGCGCAATTACTTTTGCTATCGCTGGAAAAAGTGCATTCATAACTTTAATAGCAGTTTATTTTTTAGCTCAAATAACAACCAAAATTTCAATGCACAAAAAAAAGCATGAAACCAGAAGCCTTGCTAATGTTTTAGGCAACGTAGGACCTGGTATAATATTTCTTTTATTAGGTTTCCCTCTTGGCTTTTATGGAAGCATGGCTTCAGCCATAGCTGACACGACTGCTTCTGAAATAGGAATGCTGTCAAAAAGAAAACCAAGGCTAATAACCAATTTTAAGGAAGTGGAAAAAGGTACTGATGGGGCAATAACATTGCTTGGAACGTTTTTTGCTTTCTTTTCAGCTTTCTTAATTGCAATCACTTATTTTCTTCTTGTCAACCAAGATTGGAAGATTTTTATCTTAATTATACTCTCTGGATTTTTAGGAATGATAATAGATAGTGTATTGGGAGCAACATTACAAAAAAAAGGTTTGCTTGATAATAACAGCGTGAATTTTATAGCAAATTTTTTAGCAGGAATAATTTGCGTTGCTGTTTTACCGTAATTTTAAGATTAAACATGAAAAGCACAATATTAACTTTTTCTTTCACTCTCTTTCACTCAAAGCTCATTTTGTTTTTTTCAGACTCTGTTTTGATAGAAAAAAGTACGCCTTTTCCAAAAGATGCGCCCACGTCAAAAAATAGTTTTGATAGAGAAAATTTTTCTTCTTGCAAGTATAGTGGTTTTGGGTCTTTTATGTTTTCCAATTCACCTATTCTTTTCAAAACCTTGTTTTTTGGTAATAGTTCATCAACTAAACCTGCGTAATATGCTTGTCTGCCGCTCATTATTCTTCCGTCAGCAATACTCTCAAATTGTTTTGCTGAAATTTTGCCTGCTCTAAACTCCAAAACGTCTGCTTTAAACTTGTTATAAGTTTCGGATAATATTTGTTTGAACAATTCTTGTTCTTCTTGTGTGAACTCTGTAAAACCTGAGCCAGAAGCCTTGTATTTTCCCTCTGTTAAAACCGTTACTTTAATTCCGATTTTTTCCAATAATTCCGTAAAATTGGGAAAAATAGATATTACGCCAATGCTTCCTGTTATAGAGTCTTCGTCAGCCATTATATAATCAGCTGCCGCAGCAGCATAATATGCACCAGAAGCTCCAATAGAGTTTATGTAAGCATAAACTGGTTTTTTTGATTCTCTAATAGCATAAACTAACTGTTTTGAAGCAACTACTTCACCGCCACCACTATCTATGTCTAAAAGAATTGCCGCCACGCTATTATTGTTGTTTGCTTGTTCTATTAGCTCTACTATTTCTTCTGAAGAAAGTATGCCATCATAAGCGTCTTTGCCTGCAAATATTTGGCCTTGTAATGGAATTATTGCAATATTATTTTTGGTTGTTGAATAATTGCCAGAAAATGTCAAAATTAAAAAAAATCCTAAAAAAATGAAAAACAACACGAACGCTACGACCGCTATTATTACTAAGTTTGGAAAAGGTTTTTCTTGTTTTAATTCAAATTCGTTTCCTTTTTTTTCAACACTTTTCTTCATAAATACATTTCTAACATGGGAATTTTAATAAACCGATTGTAGAAGACTTTTTAGTGAATTGTCATGATAGACTTTGTGCTAAAAATGTTTTTGTATTTGTTGCCAATGTACGTGGCTAATAGTTCTGCTCTAATTTTTGGTGGAGGCCAAAGACTTGACTTTGGAAAAAGTTTAGGTGACAATAAACCTTTGTTTGGTAAAAGTAAAACTATTAAAGGGACTTTTAGCGGTATTTTTTCAGGAATTTTGACTGGCTTATTACTAATGACAATTTTTCAAGAAACCAATTACTTTAATAATTATTTTTTGCTTTCAACTTTGCTTTCTATAGGAGCTATTTTAGGGGACATAATTGCAAGTTTTATTAAAAGAAGGCTTGGCTATGAAGAGGGTAAAGAATTTTTGTTTCTTGACCAACTCGATTTTCTTTTCGGAGGAATGATTTTGGGTCTTATTATTTATGTCCCAAATTTGCTTGAAATAGTTAGTGCTATCGTTGCTACTTTTTTTGTACACAAAGCTTCTAACTTTGTTGCCTACAAACTTAAATTGAAGAAGGTGCCTTGGTAATGTTTAAAAATCTTGGAAAAATTTTTTTAGGAAAAAAGCAAGTTTGGTTTTTAGTAAAATTTTGGGTTTTATTTTTGGTTGCTGAAATAATTTTAAACTATTTTGGAGTTCTTTGGTTGCAAAAAGAAATTGCTTTTCGTATAGCTAACTTGTTGAACTTGCCTTACGAAAATTACTTTATATTTGTAAACGATGGCGCCTTTGAAATAAACTCTTCCTGCTCAGGTTTGGTCAGTGCTTCTATTTTAGGTGCTTTGGTTTTTTCTCTCAAAAAACCGAGTTTAGAAAAAAAGATTGTTATCTTTCTTGCAGGTTCTTTAATTTTGATTTTTTTGAATTTTTTTAGAGTGCTATTAGTTGTTTGGGTTGGTTCTGTTCATGGTTTGAACGTTGCTGAATTTGTGCATGTTGCGACTTGGTTTGCTACAACTTTTTTTGTTTTGGCTTGCTGGTATTATTTCACAAAAAAAATAACTAAAGTAAATGACTTTTCAGGTTTTCTTTGAATAACTGAATATTTTTTCTGCTATTAGAGCAAACGCTGGTCTCGTTATTGTTATTCCTATTAGTACGCCTAAAATAGTTGTTATTGCAAAGCCTCTTAATTTTAAAAAGCCAGAGTTGCTGAAAAGTATTATTGGGAATAAAGCAGCAATGGTTGTTGCTGCTGCTGCAATTATTATGAAAAATGCTTTTTTCACTCTATTAGAGTAAGTTATTTCTGTTGTTGCTTTTCCGCCTTTTACCAACTCATCTATTATTACTATTTGATCGTTAAGCCCTGTTCCTATTGCTGTTATTAGTCCTGCCACTGAAGCCAAGTCAAGCCTATTGCCTATTAGCGCTGAAAACCCTAATGTGAGTAAGAGTTCAATCATTCCGAAAAAAATTATAGGCAAAACCAACAAAAAGTTATGATACCTTATTAAAAGCACTAAAAAGACTAATAGTAATGCAAATATTCCTATTACTATGCTTGTTGACAAAAATTCTTGACCTAATAAAGGCGATATTGTTTCTTTTGAAATTGATTTTATACCTACTGGCAGAGAACCTGTTTTCAACAATATTTCTAAAGAGGTTAGTTCTTGTATTGCTTTTTGTTTGTCTTGTGCCGAACCTGTTATAAAAAGATCTGAAAATATTTTTGCGTCTTCAATTCTTTCAATGTAAGGGGACAACCCTGCTATTTCAGGTGTTATTTTTATTGCTTCTTTCAAGCCTATTGCTGTCCAAACCCAAGGCAAATCTCTTTCCTTTTTAACTTCTACCACATCATAACCTATTTCTTGTAGTTTTGCCTTGAGTTTTTCATCAAAGTTTTCAGGAACTATTGTCTTTTTTTTAGTTTTCTTTAATTCTAACAAAGTTTTTTCTTGGTCTTGTGTAAAGCCGTCTTCAGTAACAACAATGTAAGGCAAAGCAGCATTATATAGTAAAGATTCTACGGTAGTGCCTTTTTCTATTCCTTTAACATTACCTGTTGAAAGAATTTCGTTGTCCTCAATAAAGGATTGTGATGAAAATACTATCACTGAATCAACAGGCCTGTCTATGAAAAAGTAAGTGCTTCTACAATCATACTCGTTAAAACTTATTTGATCACACTTGTGAAATATGCCTTTAGAAAAACTTTCGGCTCCTGCCTGACTTAAAACAAATGGTAAACGCCACCCATAGTAATTACCTTCACTTGTTATGCCATAGCCAACAGCAGGGTTTCTTGAGACTGCTAAAATCTCAGAGCCTTTGAAAAGAACAATACCATCAAGCATTGCTTCAAACTTGGCTTGAGTTTTTATTATCTGTTCTATTTCGGCTAATTTTTCAGGGTTTGTTTCAGCTATTTGAATAGAAACAACGTCTTTTCCTAAAGGATTCACTTTTATGTCTTTCATGCCGAAAGCGTCTATTCTTTGCGTCATTATTGAAGTAATAAATTCCATTTGTTCTGGACTTACTTCTTCTTCAAGTTGTATTTGATAGTAGGTACCGCCAGTAAAATCTAAGCCATACTGTAAACCAAATGTTATGCCTGCGAAATTACCATTGTAAAAAACAGCGAAAGCACTGATCAAAATAGAAACGATTAATAAAACTATTCGCCAGTTTGTAAAAAACTCTTTCAAACTTTTTCCTCCTTTTCAGCTTTTGCTAATATGAAAGGCGCGTTAAGCATTGTGCTTGACAAAATATCGGCTAAAAGACCAAAAAGCAAAACAATTGAGATTTCAAATAAAACAGATATTTGAGAAAAGTAAGAAAAGACGACAAGAGAAGTGACAGCAGCTATAGCTGTAAAGCTCATTGTCAAAATTGTTTTTATTGAGTCAAGAAGTCTTTTTCTTGCAGATTCTTCTTTTCTTTTTAGAACTCTTGCACTAACAACTATTTCAGAATCAACGCTATAACCTATTATCATGAGCAATGCTGGGATAGTGGTTAAAGAAACGTTTATGCCGAAAATTGACATCAAAGCTAATGAACCGAGAATGTTGAAAATCGCGGCAGCAATGATAGTGGCAGCGGTTAATATTTCTCTAAAATAAATTATTATCACTATTGAAAGAAATAATAAGCCTAAAAAAAAGGCTGCTAAAGCCGCGTTATAAAATTCTTTTCCTAAAGTAGGTCCTACTTGAGTCTTTTGATATTTTAAGTCAGATTGCAAGCCATAAGTTTCCTTTATTATTTGTTGCAAACTCAAGTCAAAATGATTTTCAGCTTTGGCAAACAAAGAAGAAGCATACTCGTACAATTCCTTTTCAGAAGAAAAGTCTTGTTTTGGCGTTTCATTCAAAAAAGAGGCAGAATACTTAATAGATTCTAATGAAAGTCTTTTCGCTTCCGCTGGATTTGATTCAAGGTTTTTTTTTGAAAGGTCAAGCATGTTCTTAGCTTGTGCCAAAGTATTCTCTTGAGAAAATTGTATGAAAATCCCATTGCCGTTTGGGCCTTGAATTGAAGTTACTTGCAAATCTGACAAAGAAAATTTTTGATTAAGCTTGGTGATGAGAGGTTTTACATCAAAAGGAGTATCAGCCCTAACAATTATGTTTGTACCGCCTTTTAGGTCAATGCCTAACTTTAAGCCAGGGTAAACAAAAATTATTAGTAAAAAAACTACTAAAAAAAACAACGGCAAAAAAACATAATTGCGATAATTGGAAGAATAAAAATCCATAATGATCCACTAAAATGCCACTAAAAACGTCATTTCTTTGAATGAAAAGGTTTGGAAACATTTAAATAATAAAAGGCAAGGCAAAAATTTGGAATTTACATAAAAAGTCTTTCCGAGTAGGATTAGTTATGCAAAAAATCTTTTTTCCTAAGGCAAAAGACATAATTGAATCAGCCTTTTTGGCTTCAAGAAAAACCTTTATCTCAAAAAAGCCCCGCAATAAAAGAGATACAAAAAAAGCTTTAGCTTCTGCAAAAACAAAAGTTTTTTGTGACTACGTATACAAAAAACTAAAAGAAGCTTCAAAGCTTCTTCCTAAATTGGATGAACAAAAAGAGTTTTACCTTGACTTAATAAATATTATAATAGACGTAAAAAAGGTAAAAGAATGTTTGGCTAAAACCAATTCTTCGGCAGAAATAGTCAGAAAAATAAGATTACAAGGCGTAAAAGAAATTTATAGAGCAAACAAAAAAGAAGAAATAGAAAAAGCAAAGAAAGGCGTTGAAGGCAGAGTGTGTTCTGTTGTAAAAAAGCTTGAACCTTGCCTTGACTTTCTAAAAAATGAAGCGAAAAAGATTGAAGAATTGCCAGAAATAGACTTTAATGCAAAAACCATAGTTTTGGCAGGAAGCCCAAACGTAGGAAAAAGCACTTTGTTGAAAAGACTTACTCAAGCCAAACCAAAGATAGCACCTTACAAGTTCACTACAAAATCATTAAACTTAGGTTACTATGAATGGAAATATGAAAAAGTACAAGTAATAGACACCCCTGGATTGTTAGAAAGAAAAGAACACAATAAAATAGAGCAAAAAGCTTTAGTAGCAATAAAAAGGCTTTCAAAAATAGTTTTGTTTATAGTTGATCCAAGCGAAACTTGTGGAGAAAAAATAAACAAACAATTTTCACTTTACAATTATTTAGGCGAATATTTTAAAGAAAAAAAGTTTTTGATTGTAATAAACAAGTTGGATATAAGCAATAAGGAAGAAATAGAAAAAGCAAGAGAATTGTTTGGAAAAGCAAAAATCATAGAATCAACGAACAACGAAGAAAACATAAAAGAATTAAAAAACACTATTTGGAAAGAAATTGTTTGAATGTATTAGGCTACAAAGAAAAAACCCTTAAAAAAACCAACATAATTAAATCATGTGAATTGAAGTATGCTTTTTTGTTTTTCTTCTTCTTTTGCAAATACGGAATCTATTTCTCTTTCAATTAAAATTATTCTTTGCTCTAAGTAAGTGCTTAAGTTGTATTCTTTTACTATTCTTTTTGCTATTGCCAAATATTTTTTTACTGATCCTTCTGCTATGGTTAAAATGAGTTTTTCACCACATTTAGTGCATTTTCCTACTAAAGGTATTCTCCTATACTTAGAGTTACATTTTGAGCATCTTAGTTCTTGTTTTGCAAAAGCCCTTGCATTTCCTATTATGTCTGGTAAAAAGTGGCTTATTAGAACTCTTTCGAGAGCGTCTTTTTTGTCTATCGCTCTTATTTTTGATTGCAATTTTGCTTGTGATAAAATTTTTTCTTCCATGGATTTTAAAGTAACGTAAGTCGAGTTTTTCGGACCTGCGTCAAAAAAAGAGGTTTCGTGAGTATAATCAAAACCATAAAATTGGCTTTGTTTTCCTATCTTGTTTCCTATTGTTGGGATGCTTTCTAATTTAGGGTCTGCAAAAACAAGGCTTTTTTCGTATAATTCTAAAGGGTATTCTTTGCAAGTTTCTACTTCGTAAACTTCATCGTCTATTTCCGTTGGATTTATTTTTATTGTGAAAACCAAAGGCGCGTCCATTTTGCCGCCGCGCGTGCTTGGTAAATACTTTGTAGAAAAATTGAGTAGTGCGTCCATTAATAACATTAAAGAATCTTGATCGCCGTCAGCGTTTCTTCTTTTTGCAAGGTGAAAGTAAGGGTGCGCAAAATTTAGTTTTGCTTTGCTGTAACCTATTAGTCTACAAAGTACTGCTGCGGAAGTGTGAGGTGCTAAACCTAAAAACAATTCTCCTATCAAATCTTCTTTTGTATTGTAATTATAAATTCTTTTTAACCCATAAAATTTTTCTAATTCTTCGTCAATGAACTTTGTTACTTTCACGAAAAAATTTCCGGCATTTTCATTAACTATGATGTCTTGAGGCATTAACTCGCAAATTTGGTCTTCTGAAACTAGTTCTTTACCTTCCTTATCAAAAAAATAACCTAAGTCTTTAGCTTTTTCTATGCTCAAACCTATTTCTTTTGGTTTGAAGTGGGTTAAAGGCGCGTTAAGCAACTCAAACCTTATTGTTCCGTCCCTAAAAATGTGCAAATTGTTTCTTGCTCTCAATATTCCTTTAGCTAAAGGTTCTGGAAGTTTTTCAGAACTTATTAACCCGTTAACGCCTTTCACTAGTTCTGGCACTGGAACTTTCAAAAATTCCGAGCTTTTCAAAAGTGTTTTTTTAATATCTATTTCTCTTTTGTTAAAGGCTTCTGTTTCATAATTGCAATAAGAACATTTTTCTCGTGTAGAATACTTGTTGCATTTTTTACATTTTCTAACTATCAAATTCTTTTTGCCTGTTTCTAAAGAAAAAGGTTGGTCTTCAACATTATTGGTGTCGGAATTTAAGAAATAACCTAACTCTGCTTCTATTTTTCCTTTTTCAGCCGCTTTGTTTATTGACCTTGTTGGGCCTCCTGCAAACCCGACTGGGTAAATGACCATAGGGTTTCCTGCCATTTGCCTTGGCTTTGCAGCTTCTGGCCTACCCATTCTCGTGCCTATGAAAGTTCCGCACTTGTCTCTTATTACCAAGCCTGACAAACTTGAAAGGTACTCTGTTGTGGAATTAAAATTTTCTTGTAATTCTTTTTGTGTTTTGCCGCCAAAAGTAATGAAAAAGCTTTCTGAATATTTTTCTGCTATTTCTATTTTGTCTTCGCTTATTTTATGCGGAACGCCTGCTTTTTCAAGATATTCTTTTACTTTTTTTGAGTTCGTTAAAAACAATTTTTTGTTTTCATAATTAGCCTTTCTTATTTCTTTTACTATTTCTTTGGCTTCTTCTATGGAAAGGCAATTGTAATAATGAATATACTCTGGATGTAAAGGAACTCCAAGTTCTCTTGATATTTCTAAGGCTTCTTGTTCTGACACTTTAAAAGGGTCTCTTATAAAGCTAATATAATTTGTTTTGTTTTCTTGAACTGCCTTTTCTAATTCGAGCTTCCACCATTCTTCACAATAACCAACAGGCATTAAAGGGTGTGCTGTTTTTCTAAAGTCTCCAATTGTAACAAGAATATCGCCTAAAAATATTATTTCTTGAATTTTGTCTTTGACTTCAATTGCTTCTTGTTCTGTCTTTAGTTTTATTACTTGGCCATCTTGCAACTTTACTATTGGTCCTTCTATTGTATCAACTGGAAACATTTCGGCGCTTTTTCCTGGTCTTTCAACTTTTATTTGAGTGCCTACTGCAATAAAGTCATCAAGGATTCGCATTGAAGCTGGATTGATTCCTTTTCCCATTACGCATGTGTTTCTTGCTCTGCCATACCTTAATCTAAAACCGCCTTTTTCTGAGGGATAAGAAAATATTGGCCTGCCTGCCGCTATCCTTGACAAAAAAGAATAATTTGGTTTTAACTCGTTTTCTTGGCCTAAAGAGCTTTTGCTTACTTTTGCTATTCCTTCTAACCAAGACCAGTTCAAGCCGAGGCTTTTAGTCAAGGTCATTATTTTCATTGCCTTTAAGCCTATACCTTCAGAAATAACAAGACACATGCCGCCTCTTATTCTATTTGAAGGTATTCTTTGCAAATCGCGCCAAACTAAAACTTCACGTTCTTCAGTTGGTTCTCCGTTTATGCAAACAGGACAACCTTTCACTATTTTTCTTATTTCATCGTCCTTGAGCTTGTATTGCCTTGTTATTATTTCATCATAAATGTTTATTTCTTCAACATACCTTTCTACCTCATCGTCTGTTGGTTTGTACTTATCCAAACCCAACAAATTTCTCGCATAATCGCCTAAAATCAAGGGGAAAACTGTTGCGGTACCGCCGGCTGCTCTTATTGGGCCCGCAAAATAAATGTCAATGTATTTTGAGCCGTCAGGATTAGAACTTATTTTGACTTTTGGGACACCGTCTAATGGCGCTACTACGACTCCCTCAGTTACTAAGACAAGGCAAGTCTTGACAGCTTGCTCTAACCTTTTTTCAATGTCGCTTATTTCACCTAACTTTCCTTCAAGTATTTCTTTAAATAGTACGAATATTGCTTTGTTCCTATCGTGATTGAATTCCTCAAACAATTGCCTATACCTTTTAGCCACACCTTTTGGACCAATTATGTTTTCAGTTCTATCAGCAAGGTCAAGAGTAGGCTTGCACTCTACTTCCTCTGAAATGTCAAGGCCCTTTGCTCTTGCTTCCGTCGCTATTTGGAATTGCGACATTGCTTTAGAACTAATTTTTTCAAAATAATTATTGATTTGTTCATTAATGTCTTTCATTGTTCACACCTGAAAAATCATGCTCTATTATTTTTCTTGACTTGAGATTTATTTCAAGAGAAATGCAAGGAGTTGGAACATGACCTTCTTTTATTTGAAAACTCGTTATTCCTTGCCAACAACCAGCATTAGCAACAGTGCAACCTCTATAATTAGCATAGCCTTTATGGTGTAAGTCACCACCAAAATAAAAGTCAGGTTCGTGCCTTATAACCATCAAATCGTTTTTTAGGGGAACGTAAGGCTGATTAAAACCAAAGCCTGTTGACAAGTCGCGCCTTCTAAGCATTTCAATCATTGCTTTATGAGGCTCTTTGTTGTCAAGATGTTTTGAAACAGCGTACATGTCATGAAAAGAACCACCATGATAAACAAGAGTCTTGAGACCTTCAACCTCAACCCAAGAAGGAGAACCTATCAAATGAACATTGCTTAACTCATAAAGTTTTTTTGCGTATTCTTTTAATATTGGAGGCTGAGGATCGGATCTTCGCGTCGCATCATGTTGTCCTGGACAAATAAAAACTTCAATGTACTCTGGAATCATTGAAACAAAATCTGCAAAAACATCGTATTGCTCAAAAACGTCTTTTATTTCTAATTCATCGTATTGAGTAGGATAAACGCCTACACCATCAACATTATCGCCTGCAATGAAAAGATATTTTATTTTTCCTGCATTACCAGAACCAGCATTCAACCAACTTATGAACTCGAGAAACTCATTACGAAGAAAAAGCTTGCTACCAACATGAATATCACTAATCAAACACAAAGACAAGTCCCTTTTAGCAAAATTCAAAGGCTTTTGTGGCAAGTCTGGAAAAAGAAACGACTTGGCAATAACAACGTTGTCAGAAAATTTTTTACCATGAACTCCTATTACATCATCAACCAAAATTTTTTGAGCTTCTACGTTAATCTTCACATCGTCTTTTGAAACAATGACAATAAAATTCCCCTCAGGACTGTCAAGCTCAAAACTCAAATTACCATTTTTACTAACCCACTTTCTAAATACCATACCTACCAAGTCAACACTTTCATTTTTACCAACACTTTTAAGTTTATCAACAGGTTTTGGATTGAAACCAGAACGTCCTGAAAAAAGAGAACTCAAAAAATCATATTTGTTCCTAAAATAAGCTAAAAAATCGTCTACTTTTCCACTACTTCTAGACTTTTCATTAGCTTCATACTCCTTCAGAACCTTATAATCAGAGCTTTCTTCTTTAGCAATACACTTCTTTGAAGGCAATATTACAACACTCTCAATTGCTGATTGACTCACTTTAGACTGCCGCTTATGCAAAAGTTCTCGTACCTTTTCATGAGTAATAAAAAAATCATCAATAGAATCAATTATTGACTTCCAGTCCTCTTCAAAACAAAGAGAATCAACAGCTTGCAATTCAATGTTTTTATCGCTAAAAGCACAATACTCTAATATTTGCCTTTTCCTA
>JAWANB010000017.1:0-17473 GCA_038895675.1 Candidatus Iainarchaeum sp. | reverse complement strand
CCAAAAGACTCTTTCACTGGAGAAGAAATACCTAAAGGCAAAGGCTTAATGTACGTGCTTAAAGACGGAACTATTTATTGGTTCAAAAACAAGAAAAGTGAAAAAAATTTAGTCAAGCTCAAGAGATTGCCTTCAAAAACAAAGTGGACTATGGCTTATGAAAGAGAAAAGAAAACAAGATTAAAAGAAAAGAAAGGGGCTAATTGACATGGAAAAAACTTTAGTAATAATAAAACCAGATGCCATAAACAGAGGTCTTGTTGGAGAAGTCATTCACAGGTTTGAACGCAAAGGCTTGAAAATAGTTGCAATAAAAATGGTGCATTTGAACGACAAAGTACTTGAAGAGCATTATGCACACTTAGTAGCAAAACCTTTCTTCAAAAGTATAAAAGATTTTATGAAAAAAGCTCCAAGCATATTATTGGTTCTCGAAGGAAGAAAAGTAGTTGAAGTAGTAAGAAAAATGGCAGGAGTCACTGAAGGCACGGAAGCAAACCCTGGAACTATAAGAGGTGACTTTTCTTTGAGTTTACAAAACACCATAATACATGCTTCTGACAGCGTTGAAACCGCAAAAAAAGAAATAAAGAGGTTCTTTTCTGATTCTGAAATACTCGAGTGGAAAAAAATTGACACTGAAATGATCTACTCTGAATCAGAAAAGGACTGAGGTGAAAGCTTTGATCGTGAAGGTCAAGCGCCTTTCTCAAGAAGCAAAAATGCCAAAACAAGAACACCATGATGACTCTGGCTTTGACATTTACAGCGCTGAAGAAGTAATAATAAAACCATTTGAAAGAAAACTTGTTTCAACAGGAATAAGCTTAGAAATACCAAAAGGCTATGAAGGACAAATAAGGCCTAAAAGTGGTTTGGCAATAAAACACGGCATAAGCATGGTTAACACGCCAGGCACTATAGATGCAGGGTATAGAGGAGAAATAAAAGTCATTTTGATTAATTTAGGCAACGAAGAATACAAGGTAGAAAAAGGAAAAAAAATAGCTCAAATAGTTTTTGCAAAAGTAGAACAACCAAAGTTGATCGAATCAGAATTAAAAGAAACCAAAAGAGGCTCAAAAGGCTTTGGTTCTACCGGATTGAGTTGATGAAATGCTCAGAAAACCTATAGTGACAGTGCTTGGCCATGTAGATCATGGAAAAACAAGGTACTTGGACGCAATAAGAGGAACCTCTGTAACAGAAAAAGAAGCAGGAGGCATAACCCAACACATAGGTGCAACAGAAGTACCAACGAGCATAATCAACAGCATAACAAAAAGCATTGCAGAAAAATTTAATTTTCAAATAAAAATACCAGGGCTTTTATTCATAGACACACCAGGCCATGAAGCTTTTGTTAGTCTTAGACAAAGAGGAAGTAGTCTCGCAGACATAGCAATTTTAGTTATTGACATTAACGTCGGAATGCAAGAACAAACAAACGAAGCAATAGAAATACTCAAAAATTACAAATGCCCTTTTATCGTAGCAGCAAACAAGATAGACACTATAAAGGGTTGGAACATAAAAGAAGGAACTTTTATTGAAAACGAAAAAGAACAAAGGCAAGAAGTTCTGCAAGAATTGGACCAAAGAATTTATACAATAGTAGGCCAATTGTACGAAAAAGGTTTTTCTGCTGAAAGATTTGACAGAGTAAAAGACTTTACGAAAGAAATAACAATAATACCGATTTCAGCAAAATTCAAGATAGGTATAGCAGAAACATTACTTTTTTTAGCAGCACTCTCTCAAAAATACCTTGAAAAAAAACTTGACATAAAAAACGAAAAATGTTTAGCGTCAGTCCTCGAAGTAAAAGAAGAAAAAGGACTTGGAAAAACTTTAGATATAATAATTTACGAAGGTTCTTTGAGTGTAGGCGATGAAATAATTTTAGGAGGAAAAAATGGAATAATCAAAACAAAAATAAGAGCTCTGTTAGAACCAAAACAATTTAGCTCAAAAGGAAACGAAAAATATGTTTCAATAAAAAAAGTTCATGCAGCAGCAGGAGTTAAAATAGCAGCTCCAAACCTCGATGAAGCACTAGCAGGTTCTCCGCTAAGACTTGCTGGAGAAAGCAACGAAAAAGAAATAATGGAAGAAATAAACAAAGTAAGGTTCGAGTCAGACTCAATAGGGCCAATAGTTAGAAGCAATACTCTCGGAAGTTTAGAAGCGCTAGTGAAAATTCTTGAAACAAAAGGAATAAAAGTAAAAAAAGCCGATGTTGGAGACATACAAAGGTCTGACGTCATTGAAGCGCAAGCAGTAATGGAAAAAGATAAGTTCAAAGGAGTGATATTTGCTTTTCACACTAAAGTAAGCCCTCAGGCAGAACAAGAAGCACAAAAGCGCTCTATAAAAATTTTCAAAAATGATGTAGTATATAGAATAATAGAAGACTATGAAAAATGGGTAATAGAAGAAAAAGAAGCTGAAAAAAGAAAAAAATTAGCAGAAATAACTTATCCTGCAAAAATAAAAGTTTTGGAAGGATTTGTTTTTAGAAGAAGTGAACCTGCAATAGTAGGAATAAAAGTTTTGGAAGGAAAACTAAAAAAAGGAGTTTCATTAATGAAAAAAAACAAGGTCATTGGCAAAGTACTTGCGTTACAAAGTGAAAATAAGAACATTGAAGAAGCAACAAAAGACATGGAGATAGCCATTTCAATAGAAGAAGCAGTTTTAGATAAAGACTTTTCGGAAGGAGATGAATTATATACATTTATACCTAAAAGTCATTTTAGCAAGATAGAGAGCATTATTGACTCTTTTTCACGCGAAGAACTTGCTTTAATAGAGGAAATAAGGGCTCTCCAAGCTGATATTGAAAAGGAGGAAGAAAAATGAAGTTAGTAGTGTCAGATCCGAAAACAAGAAAAGCGTATACTAAAACAATAGACAACGCTTCAATGTTTATCGGAAAAAAAATAGGAAACGAAGTAGAATTAGGAATAATAGGCCTTGAAGGTTATTCAGCCATAATTACGGGGGGTTCTGACAAGCAAGGTTTTCCAATGCAAAAAGGCTTGGAAGGTGGAGCAAGAAAAAAAGTTTTGAAAATAGTAGAACCTAAAAACGGGTTGAAAAAAAAGGTTTCAAGAAGAGGAAGCCTTGTTAGTGAAGAAATTCAGCAATTAAACCTAAAAGTAGTAAAGTATGGACAAAAACCCCTTGAAGAAATATTAGGTGGAGAAAATAAAGAAAAACCAAAAGAAAAAACCTCTGCAAAACCAAAGTAATTGATCTTTATGGTAAAAAAACAAAAACAAAATGAGACAAAGCAAGTATTACAAGCTGAAGTTAATATAGGCATGATTGGACATGTTGACCATGGCAAAACAAGTTTAGTAAAAGCTTTAAGTGGAAAGTGGACTGACACACATAGCGAAGAAATAAAGAAAGGTATTTCAATAAGATTAGGCTATGCTGACACTACTTTTTACAAATGCGAAAACATGGAAGGACCAGAAGCTTATAACAGCAATGGAAAATGCCCACAAGGAAGTAAACCCGTAGTGAGCAGGCGAGTTTCTTTTGTAGATGCACCTGGTCATGAGACACTAATGGCAACAATGCTGTCTGGAGCTGCTTTAATGCATGGAGCCGTTCTTGTCATAGCTGCTAACGAAAAGTGTCCTCAACCAAGAACAGCAGAACACTTAATGGCTTTGAATATAGGTGGAATAAAGAATATTGTTGTAGCACAAAACAAAATAGATCTGGTTGACGAAAAGAGAGCAAAAGAAAGCTATGAAGAAATAAAGGTTTTTTTGAAACAATATGGTTATGAAAATGCACCAATAATACCAATAGCAGCAAATTTAGGAATCAATATTGACTTGCTCATAGAAGCAATAGAAAAAAACATACCAACACCAAAACTTGATTTAGAAAGCAACTTGAAAATGTATGTTGCAAGAAGTTTTGACGTAAACAAGCCTGGAACAAAGCCAGAAAACATCGTCGGGGGAGTAATAGGTGGAAGTATAATTTCAGGAAAAATAAAAGTTGGCGAAGAAATAGAAATAAGCCCAGGAATTGAAGGAAAACCAATAGTAACAAAAGTTGTTAGTTTAGCAACAGAAGCAGGAAACCTGACAGAAGCTCGCCCTGGCGGACTAATAGCGATAGGCACAGAGTTAGACCCTTACTTTACAAAAAATGATGAAATGCGAGGTCAAGTTGTTGGAAAGCCAGGAACCTTGCCAAAACCTGTTAATGAATTAAATGTTGAAGTGCATGAAATAGAAAGGCTTCTTGACAAGGTTGACACTAAACTAAAGACTAATGATTATGTCGTGCTTGCAATAGGAACAGCAACAATAGTAGGACAAATAGTTAGGCCTTTAGGAAAAAATGTTTTTGAAGTAAGGCTTAGAATTCCAGCGGTTGTAGAAAAAGGGGAAAAAATTGCTATAAGCAAAAGAGAGCAAAGCGGATGGAGATTGACAGCTTACGGAATAATAAAATAAATGAAAAGAATTTAATAGTGAGAATAGCAAAGCAAACTTTTTTCTTTGTCATCAACAATGAAAAAACCTATTTTTTCCAAGTAAAAATATTCTCCATTATTCAAGTTAGTTGATTCAATAAAACCTTTCAGAATAGAATTATCATCAAGCAACAAATTCACTTCCAACGGTTTGCAAATCCACAAAATTGTTTGACTATAATTTTGCGTTGACTTGGACAAAGAACCAAAAAAACCTTTTTGGTTTCGTGTTATTGTTATAGCAAAAGAGTTTTTTAGCCTCAAAGTTTTGCCAATGTTAGAAAAAGCCAATTGCTTCTCTACATAAATCTCTCTTGGGAAATCAAAAGAATTTTTTTCAATAATTATTTGTTGAACTTCTTTAAAAAAAGGAGTTCTCTTAGCTTGATTGACTATCAATTCTCTATTATAAGAAGCTAATTTGTCAAAAGAAATCTTTGCATCACTCGCTGTTAAACCTGAATCTATTATTATTTTTTGTAAAGCCTCTGGCTTGAAGCCTCTTCGCCTAAAAGCCTTTAAAGTCCCTAACCTAACATCATCCCAGCCTTTATAAAAACCTTTTTCAATGCCTTCTTTTGTTTTTGAGGTTGACAAAACAATATTGCCAATACTAAACCTGCCGAAGTGTATTGCATGTGGATACTTCCAACCAAAGTAATTGTAAAGATATTCTTGTTTTGTTTGGTTTTGACTATGTTCTTGGCCTCTTAAAATAAGTGTTATTCCTAATTCGTGATCGTCAATTGCGCTTTGAAACATGTAGCTTGGCCAAACATGAAACTTTTTACCTACTCTCGGATGATCAGGATTATCAATTATTCTTGCAATCCACCAATCCCTAACACTCGGATCTTTATGCGAAAGGTCCGTTTTGAGTCTCAACACACAACTTCCTTCTGTTAGTTCGTGAGAAACCATTTTTTCAAAAGAAGCCAAATGCTCTTCAACTTTTTTTCCCCTACAAGGACAAGGTTGCATTGTCAAAATTTTTTCTTTCCATTCTTCTGGCTCGCAAAAACAAACATAAGCCTTGCCTAACCTTATTATTTTTCTCATGTAATCATAGTAAATATTTAGCCTGTCAGAAGCAAAGTAAATTTCACTAACTCTTATACCAAGCCATTCCAAGTCTTCCTTAAAAACTTTTTCCGGGTCCTTCATGGGTTTTTTTACTTTTGGATCAGTGTCCTCAAACCTCAAAATGAATTTACCTGAATACTTTTCAGCGTAAGCATAACTCAAAAAAGCGGCTCTTGCGTTGCCTAAATGCATTGGGCCGTTAGGATTAGGAGCATAACGAGTAATTACTTTTTCTCCTTTCTCAGCCCAGTCAAGATTAGGCAAACCAGTTCTGCCTTGTTGAGGCTTTAACTCCCAACCTTGAACATCAAAGACTTTGAAATTGCGTTCTATTTCACTAAACTCAAAAGAATTTACTTTATCGCACGCCTCTTTGGCAACTAAAGCCAAATACTTTACATCTTCGTCTTTATACAAAGCCTTGAGCTTTCCTAAAACAGCCCCTTGATTAGCCTTGCCTTTGTGTTCATAAGCGTTTTTTATTGCATAACGAAAAGCGTCTTGCTGAATTGACATGGTTTAGCCTTTCAAAGTTCGATTAAGAAATAGAGGTAAGAAATGTTTAAATATTAAAAAAAAAACTATTGTTAGAGGTGATTTTTTTGAATACTGTTCAAGTTGAAATAACAATAGAAGAAAAAGCAAGTAGAATAGAATGGATATTCAGAATAATTTATTTTATAGTGTTATATATAATAGGCGGAATATTAGGCTTAGTAGCTTTTTTTATGATTGGCCTAAACTTTTTAACAACGCTGATACTTGGAAAAAGAATTATTTTTGTAGCGAATTTAATAAGAGCTTACTTAAAGTATACTATGAAAATGGCAACATACATATTAGGTGTGACTGACGAAAGACCGCCAATAATACCTGAATTATAAAAAATTTGGAGTTAATTTTGTTGGATAGGTCTGAGAAATGCGGCATCATAATATTATGCTTTAGTTCATTTCTTGGGCCTACATTTTTTTTAAATCAAATCAGAAAAAGACATTTTTAAGCAGATTTTATTGTTATTTATTATGCAAGAACGAATAAAAGTAGCTTTAGACACAAACATGCTCTTAAACATAACGAAGTTTAAAGTAGATGTTTTTTCTGAAATAAAAAAACTCTTCGGAACGGTTTATTTTTGCGTTCCTAAGCCTGTTTTGGCAGAATTAGAAAAATTAAGCAAAAATAAAGGCAAAAAAGGCACAGAAGCCCGTATTGCTTTGAGTTTGCTCTCTAAGAAACAAATTAAAATTGTTTCTTTAGAGAATTTATCTGCTGACGATGCTCTTTTAAAACTCGCGGAGCATTGCATAATAGCCACTAACGATAAAAAATTGATTAGTAGTATCAAAATTAATGGTGGCAAAGTCTTATTTTTAAGGCAAAGGAAGTTTGTTTGTTTAGGATAAAGGTGGTTTAAATGTATGCAAATTGTGTTATTAGAGATACTATAAGAATTCCGCCTGCTGAACTAGGCAATAAAATAGAAGAATCTATAGTTAAGCAAGCAAAGAATGTTTATGAAGGCATATTAGATGAAGAGTTAGGCGTTATAGTGGCAGTTATAGGCATTAATAATATAGGAGAAGGCAGAATAGTGCCAGGAGATGGAGCAGCATATTATGAGGCTGATATTTCATTGATAACTTACAAACCAAAAATACAAGAGTTAATTGAAGGCGAAGTTACTGACGTTACTGAGTTCGGGGCTTTTATAAAAACTGGACCAATAGACGCTTTAGTTCATGTTAGCCAAATAATGGACGATTACATAAACTATGACTCTAAATTACCTGGATTTGTAGGCAAAGAATCAAAAAAGAAGCTTACAAAGAAAGACGTTGTACTTGCAAGAGTCGTTACTTTAAGCCTCAAAGGAACAATAGCTAATTCTAAAGTTGGCCTGACAATGAGACAACCAGGATTAGGCAAGCCAGAATGGGCAAAAATAGACATGAAAAAGAAAAAAGACTCTAAAGAAAAAGAGAAAGCGACAAAAGAAAAAGAGAAAAAAGAATAGTGATCCGAATGAAACAAAACAAAGCATGCAGAAGTTGCAGATATGTTTTGGAGGAACCAGGTGAAATTTGCCCTGTTTGTGGTTCTAACCAATTCACTACCTTTTGGAGTGGCTACACTATAATACTTAACGCAGAAAAATCTGAAATAGCTAATAAAATGGGCATAACAAAAAACGGAAAGTATGCTTTAAGGTTAAGTAGATGAAAGGGTGAAATTATGGAAATTGAAATAACAGCAAGGAAAGAAAACTTTTTACTAAACAGAGAAGAAATAGAATTCACAGTAAAAAATACTGGAGCTACTTCTTCAAGAAAACAAATAAGAGAGAAATTAAGCGCGATAGTCAATGCTGACCCAAAATTATTAGTTGTTGACATACTAAAAACCACCTTTGGCTCCAACGAAATTAAAGGCTTAGCTAAAATTTATAAAAATGAAAAAGACTTGAAAAAAATAGAATTGAGTTATTTGATAAAAAGAAATTTTCCAGCAGAAGAAAAAGAAAAAAAGCAACAAGAAACTAAAAACAACTAAACTAAAAATACGCGGCAGGTGAAAAAAATGGGCAATAAAAAAAAGAAAGCAGAATTATACAAAGTAGAAGACGAAAAATTAGTGAGACATAAATATTGCCCAAAGTGTGGCCCTGGGGTTTTCATGGCAGTACATGAAAAAAGAGCTCATTGTGGTAAATGCGGTTATACTGAATTCAACGAAAGAAAAATTGTAAAGTAATTGATCAAAACATTAAAAGTAAAGGATTCTTTCAAAATCAACTCTAAAGTCTTGGTCAATATTGGCTTCTTCAACTTTTACTATGTCGCCTTTCAAATACTTTAATAAGCCTGCATAAGCTATCATTACGCCGTTATCAGTAGCCAATTCTTTTGGACAAACAAGTAACTTTACTTTTCTTTGCTTACACATTTGTGAAAGTACTTTAGCTAAAGATTTAGATGATGCTACTCCACCAGTAACCAAAAGTTCCTTTTTACCAGTATGAGCCAATGCTCTTTCAACGACTTCTGTCAGCATAGAAAAAGCAGTGTGCATTAAACTATAAACCAAATCCTCTTTTTTCTCAACTCCTATTTTTCTCTTTGCTGCTGTAAGCAAGCCAGAAAATTGCAAATCCATGCCTTTCACTGTGTAAGGCAACTCGACATACTTGCTTTTCCTAAAATACATTTCATCAAGCTTTGGACCTTGCGGAAAACCTAAACCAATTTCTCTCCCAAAAGAATCCAATAAATTACCTACTCCAATGTCAAGAGTCTCTCCATAAACCAAATACTTGTCAAAACCATTGTAACCTATTATTTGAGTATTTCCACCGGACACATAAAGAATAAGAGGATCTTTTGCTTTACACAACTTTTTAGCTATTTCTATGTGAGCAACACAATGATTTACAGACACTAAAGGCTTGTTATAAACAATAGAAAGAAACCTTGCTGTTGTGGCTCCTACTTCAAGAGCAGGGCCTATGCCAGGGCCCTTAGAATATGCTATACAAGAAATGTCTTCAAAAGAAATTTTGGAATCTAACAAAGCTTTTTTCAAAACAATAGGAAAAACTTTAGAATGATGTTCTGCCAATTCCCTTGGAATCAAACCACCTTGAATAGTCTTATAAGAATCTCTCTCGTTAGCAAAAATTTTGCACTCTTTATCAACTATTCCTATGCCAGCGGTATGTGCCGTACTTTCTATTCCAAGGCAAAAATTTTTTTGCATAGAAAACCTTAAAACAAATAAAACAAAACTATATTTAAAAAATTAATAACGCAAGACTTACTTTAAGAAAAAACAATATAAAATAGAAATCTTACGATTAGAAACGCTGAAATTGTTCTTGTAAAAAATTTTAGAGATAATGCAAAAGATGAACAAATCTATTATTTTTTTCTCGCTGCCTTTTTTAATCTATTCATTATTGCTGAACCAAAGCCTTTTTCTCTGACGCCATGAACTATTATTGTATCATAACCATTCTTATCAAGCCTTCTGAATTCAGCAAAAAGTCTTTTACCTAAACCTACTATTCCGTGCCTTGCCTTTATTACATCACACTTTTTACAATCTACTTTAGAAGTGGACAAAGTAATAAGCGCAGTCTTGCCTTTTGCCATTTCATCTGCTTTTTTTGATAATTCTTTACCTTTGAATTTGAACGGAATTATAATTACTTTAGCGTCTGGTGCATAATGCCTATATTTCATGCCTGGAGACTTAATCATTAGTTTTTTCACAAATTTCCCTTTTTTTACAGAACCATGCACTTTTATTTTTCCTATTATTTTCTGAATTTCCTCTTTAGTTATTTTGCCTGGTCTTAATAATACTGGAGTTTTTACTGAAACATCAAGAACAGTAGACTCTATACCTATTCTTGTTTTTCCAGCATCTATTATACAATCAATTTTTTTGTCAAAGTCTTCAAGGACATGAAAAGCGTTTGTTGCGCTTGGCTTTCCAGCCAAATTTGCCGAAGGTGCAGCCAAAGGAAAACCACAGGCATTAATCAAGGCTAACGCGACTTTATGGTCAGGCATTCTAATCGCAATAGTCTCAAGTCCACCACTTGCTTCTTTTGGTATCTTGCCAGAACTCTTGAAAACCAAAGTCAAAGGGCCTGGCCAAAAACAATTCATTAGCTTTGAAGCCTTTGAACTTATTTTCTTGACAAGAGGCAAAACCTGATTTTTTTCTGAAATGTGAATTATCAAAGGATTATCACTTGGCCTTTTCTTTACCTTAAAAAGTTTTTTTATAGCTTTTTTGTCAAAAGCATTAACACCTAAACCATAAACTGTCTCGGTTGGAAACGCCACAATTTTTCCTTTGGAAAGCAAGTTAGCGGCAATTCTAATAGTACGTTTAAACGATTTCCTATTAGTTTTCAAAACCAAGGTTTTCATCTGAACATTATTATTAATACAAAAGTATTATAGAACATGTGAGCCAAGTATATTGGAAAAATGTTTTTTAGCTTTGAATAATAATGACCTAAAATCATGCCTAAAAAAAAAGAGCCAATTATTTCTGCTATTGAGCCATAGCCAAAATGCATTAAAGAAAAGGCAAAACTCGAACCTAAAACTCCTATCTTTGAAGTTAAAAAAGCTCTGAAAAAAAATTCTTCGACAAAGACTCTTACAATCAATAAATAGACTAAAATCAAAAGGTCTTGATTTGAAAAAGTTTTAATCGTGTTAACTACTTTTTCCAAATCGTTCAAATTCAAAAAATAAAACAAAGCTGACAAAACAAAAGAAACAAAAGTCATTATAAAAAAAACTTTTAATGACACAAGCAAATCTTCAGGGAAAGTTGGCTTACGAAAACCAAAAAAAGAAGCGAAATCTTTTAGAACAAATTTATCTTTTTGAAATAAAAAATAAATGGAAGGAAAAGCCAAAAGCAACAAGTCAACCAAAAACAAATTCAAAAATTGCAAAACCATAAATGTTAAACACATACAAAGGAAATAAAAACATGAACAAAAAAACTCTGAACTAAAACTTTAGAATGATTAAAAACAATAATAAACCAAAGAAAAAAAGGAATTGAAAAAAAGTCAAATATCGGCTAAAATTGGTTTACAAAAACAAGACCTAAAAAGTTAAAATAAGCCAATACATGCAACCTACTAAGGTTTTATATTTAGTATAAAACTATTTATTAAACTATGAAAACATTAAAAAAAATAGTTTTACTGTTAGTTGGCCTAATAATATTATCAGTCATATTAGCTCAAATTGGCGTAATATATGTAGGTTCTAAAGGAATAGAACAAATAGACAAGAAATTCGGAATAAGTAATTATAGCATTTATCCTGAAAAAGAAAAAATTGAGAAATATGAAAAAGAAATTTTGTCAGTAATAACATTTACTGAAAATGAACAAAAAGAAAAAAAAATCAAAATAAAATTAATAGAATTTCAAAACTCTTTTCAAAATTATTTGGAAGAAAGGCTAAAAGTTGATTTTGAATATCCAAAATGCTATTTTGAAAGCCCAGAACAAAAAATGAAAAATAGTTTTAAAATTGCCTTAGAAAAAGCAATAGAAATAAATGAAGAATTAGAAAGTTTTGAAAAGGAAAGCGTTGGCAACATTTCAAAACGAACTTTACAAGAAATAATTCAAAACTCGAAAAACACATTACAGAACTCAAAAAAAGTTATTGAAAAAATTTGTTAAAAAAAACTAAGAGTGATTATTTTGCAAAATAGAATTTTGAGCCATGGAGCAGAAGCAAAAGTACTACTTACGTACTACTTAGGTAGAAAAGCAATTATAAAAAAAAGAGAGAAAAAAGTTTATAGAGAAAAAAAGCTTGATGAAAAAATAAGAAAAGAAAGAACAAAATCAGAATGTATTTTATTGCACAAAGCAAAACTTTGCGGTATAAGAACGCCTATCGTTTGGAAAATTGAAGACGACTTTTCTTTAATAATGGAGTTTATTGATGGGGAAACTCTAAAAGAAAAAATAATGAAAAATGACATAACGTTAATTCAAAAGGTTGGCAAAATTGTAGCTAAACTGCATGAAAATAACATTATTCATGGAGATCTTACGACAGCTAACTTTGTCGTTGAAAAAGACAATTTGGCTTTAGTTGATTTTGGTTTAGGTTATTTTTCTTCAAAAGAAGAAGACAAGGCTGTTGACTTATTGAATTTCAAAAAAACTTTTTTAGCTACACACTTTGAATATGCTGAAAAGTGGTTTGAACTTGAAAAAAAATATAAAGAAAATTATTCTCAAGGTGAAAAAATATTAAAACAAATGGAAAAAATAGAGAAAAGAGCAAGATATTATTAAAAAGAGAAAAGCAATAAACTGACAAAAAATACTGAAAAAAAAGGACCATAATCTAAATTCTTTCGTGCTTTGGTATAGTGTGCTTAAATAATATGTAAATTGGGATTGAAGATAGGCTTATTATAAAACCAAATAAAATTAAAGGTAATTCAACGCCAAAAATTTCGATTGGAGTATTTATTTGCGCTAACATGAAAAGACAAAAAATTGCCCCTAAAACAGAAACTATTGGTATTTCGCCTATGTTAAAAGGAATTTTAAAAGGCCTATACAAGTGAGGATGACTTATTCTCATTTTTATTGTTGAAACGTTGACTAAAAAAAACAAGGTAAAAATAAAATAGTTGGAAAGTAAAGCTACTTTATCTAACTCTTTTAAAAAAATGAATAATAAAGATAGTAATCCTGTTAAAAGCACGGCTATGTAAGGTGTGTTCGTTTTTTCGTGTATTGTTTGAAGAATGTCTGGTAAAGCACTTTGTTTTGAAATGCCGTAAATCATTCTACTTGTTACAACCAATAGTATTAAGACCGTGTTTGAAGTGGCGAAAAGTGCTATTAAAGACATCAATAGACCAGCGTTTTCACCAAAACCTTTTTGTGCAACTAAACTCATAGGGTTAGGTACTCCTGCGATTTCTTGCCAATGGTAAATACTAACGACTGAAATTGAAACCAAAATGTAAAGCATAGAAGTAATAAAAAGAGAAAGTAAAACAGCTTTAGGAATTGTTTTTGAAGCAAGTTTTGTTTCTTCTGAAATGTTTGCTATTTGTTCAAAGCCGACAAACGCAAAGAAAATTAAAGACGTTGCAAAAAGAACAGGACTTAAAAAGAACTTTGAATCAGGTACTTCAAACAAATTGGTGGAACCTAAGTAAGGCAACCCAATAAGTATTATTAGTATTATTCCAAACACTTCAAGTATTGTTGAAAACACTGCGTACTTTGCTGATTCTTTAATGCCAAAAAAATTTAGGAGAGTCATTAAAATTATTAGGCTTATTGCGGCAAAAGAAATGTTTATTCCTGTCATTCCATTCAAATAACCGGCAAAACCCAATGCTACAACAGACACTGAAATTAGATTGGCGAAAATTCCTGAATAACCTGTAAAAAAAGCCAAGTAATTAGACCTGAAAGCATGTTTAACAAAATTAAATTCCGCACCTGTTTTTGGAAATAATGAAGAAAGCTCTGCATAGCTTAAAGCCGTGAAAGCCGCTATTATTGCACCAAAAACAAAGGAAAGCCAAACCATGCTTCCTGCTATTTGAACTCCTTCACCTATCAAAGCATAAATACCTGCCCCTATTATTACTCCTACTCCATAAATGGTTGCTTCAAACAAGCTTAGCGAACGCGATAGTTTTGCCTTTTCAACGTGATTTTTATGCAACATTTTTTCACCAAAACTTTTCTTTAATATAGAAGTATAGAGGAATAGAAATAATGCATAAGAAAAAAATTATATTAAAAGGGTAAGGCAATAAGTTTATGCTTGTGTTTTTGTAAAAATAAAGAGAAGATAAAAGCAAGCCAAAAATTGTTAGTTCGAGCATAAAGATTCTAATGGAAGTTTTTCTCTTTGAAACAGCTAAAGAACGAAATATTTTAGTATAATTATAAATCCAAAAAACTAAGAAAATTATTCCTGCAAATATTATAAAGTTGAAAGGTGGATCAATGTTGTTTCTTATTGGGTCAATGTAAATTAACAAGCCTAATAGAACTATCATTGACAAAATAAATTCTAAAAGCAGAAGGGCAACATAACTTGGATTAGTTATTTTTAGAATTTTTTTTATTATTAAGTCGTCAATTTCTTTCAAGTTCTTTTTATAATTCATAAATTTAAAACAAAGTACTTTAATTTATACTTTGCTGATTGTAAAATTTAGTTCTTACTTTGAATTTCTTCTTATGCCTAACTCTGTGTCTATGTCAATTGCATTTTTCTTGAGTTCTGAAAAAATTCTTAATAAGTCTTGTTCTATTTCCTCTATTATTCTGTATACCGACTTTGACCTTGCATAATAAAAACGACCTTGTTTTACTATCATTCCTGCTAACAATAGGTTGTTTAAGTGATTTGTAATAGCACCTCTACTTAAACCAGATATTTCTACTAAATCTGATAATGCAAGTTTTCTATCTTCTTCGGCAGCTCTTATAAGTTCTCTAAAAATAAAAGAAGCGGCTTTTTCTTTGCCTGACGCATGAAAAAGACCAAAAGATTCACAAATCCAATTGAATTTATCTTGAGGATTTTCTGAAAAGGGAGATTCTATTTTTTTTATTATTAGCTTAAAAGAAGTTCTTTTAACCATAAAAACAATAGAAAGCACAACATTTAAAAATATTTTGACTAAAATTTTTAGTCATAGATTAGAATTTTTAGACTTTTATGGGTTTTTTTATGACTGAAACGATGAATGAAAAAGGTGAACAAAAAAATAACGAAATTGAAGAACTAAAAAAAATAATTAACGAATACAAAGACACTCTGCAGAGGCTTCAGGCTGACTTTGAAAATTCGAGAAAAAGACTTGAGAGGGAAAAGCAAGAGTTTTTAGAATTGGCTGGATTGAAAGTAATAGAAGATTTTTTGCCTTTGATTGATTCTCTGACTTCAGCTATTGAAAGCGCAGAAAAGTCAGGGAACACTGAAATGAAATTAGGTTTAGAGAAAATTTTAAGGCAAGCAAAAATAATTTTGGCAAGGCATGGTGTTGAAGAAATACCATGCAAAGGAAAATTTGATATTAGATTTCATGATTGTATTATGACTGAAAAAGTCGAAGACAAAGAAGATAATGAAATTTTGGAAGAAATACAAAAAGGTTATGTTATCAATGGCAAAGTAATAAGACCTGCTAAAGTGAAGGTTAATAAAATTGGCGAAACGGAGAGTGATAAGAATGAGTAAAATAATAGGCATAGACCTTGGAACAAGCAATTCAGCCGCGGCTTTTTTAGAAGCCGGAAAACCGAGAATAATACCTAGCGCAGAAGGTAATACGGTTTATGGCAAAGCTTTTCCAAGTGTAGTAGCTTTTACTAAAGATGGTCAAGTGTTGGTTGGTGAACCTGCAAGAAGACAAGCTATAACAAATCCTGAAAGAACTTTTACTGGATTCAAAAGAAAAATGGGAACAGACTACAAATACAAAGTGGATAATAAAGAGTATACACCACAACAACTCTCTGCTTTCGTACTCCAAAAAATAAAAAAAGATGCTGAGGCTTTTCTTGGCGAAAAAGTAGAAAAGGCAGTTATAACCGTACCTGCTTACTTTGATGACAACCAAAGGCAAGCTACTAAAGACGCTGGAAAAATAGCTGGTTTAGATGTAATAAGAATAATAAATGAGCCAACAGCTGCTTGTCTTGCTTATGGCCTTGACAAAAAGTCAAAGAGTTTCAAAATAGTGGTTTTTGACTTAGGCGGAGGAACTTTAGATGTGACTGTAATGGACTATGAAGAGGGAGTTTTTGAAGTAAGAAGCACTTCTGGAGATACACAATTAGGCGGCCGTGACATGGATGAGGCCATAATAAACTACATAGTAAAAGAATTCAAAGCAAGTGAAGGAATAGATTTAAGTAAGGATAGTACAGCAATGCAAAGAATAAGAGAAGCTGCTGAAAAAGCAAAAATAGAGTTATCTACAATCCTTGAAACTGAAATAAATTTACCTTACATAACAGCTACAAATCAAGGTCCAAAACACTTGATAATGAAACTCAACAGGGCAAAACTTGAAGAACTCGTTAGGCCCATAGTTGAAAAATGTTTAAAGCCATTACAACAAGCATTGGCAGACGCAAAAATGACCGCTGCTGATGTTGACAAAATAATTCTCGTTGGCGGACCTACAAGAATGCCAATTGTACAACAATTCATAGAAAAAGAATTAGGAACAAAAGTTGAAAGAGGCATAGACCCTATGGAATGTGTCGCTTCTGGCGCTGCTATACAAGGTGGAGTATTAGGCGGAGAAATAAAAGACGTGTTGTTGCTTGATGTCACGCCATTATCTTTAGGAATAGAAACATTAGGCGGAGTATTTACTAAACTAATTGAAAGAAATACAACAATACCTACTAAAAAAAGTCAAATATTTTCAACTGCAACTGATAATCAACCTGCTGTTGACATTCATGTGTTGCAAGGAGAAAGACCTCTTGCAAAAGACAATAAGAGTTTAGGCAGGTTTCAATTGACTGGCATACCCCCTGCTCCAAGAGGAGTGCCACAAATAGAAGTAACTTTTGACATTGACGCTAACGGCATCGTAAATGTTAGTGCAAAAGACTTGGGAACAGGCAAAGAACAAAGTATAAAGATAGTTGCATCGCAAAAGTTGAGCGATGAAGAAATAGAAAGAATGAGAAAAGAAGCAGAGGCAAACCTTGAAGCTGATAAAAAGAAAATGGAAGAAATACAAACAATAAACGAAGCAGACGCTTTGGTTTACAATACCGAAAAATTGTTGCCTGAACTTACAAGTAAAGTCTCAGAACAAAAAATAAGCAAAATAAAAGAAAAATTAGAAGAAATGAAGAAACTTCTTGAGCCTCAAGAAAAAGATGTTGAAAAAGTAAGGTTGGCAATGAAAGAACTCAATTCATTGGTTCAAGATGCTTCTACAGAATTATACACCAAAGGAAACAAAGAAAATCAAAACAACTATGAAAACAAAGATAAAGACGATAACGTTGTTGATGCAAACTTTAAAGAAACCAAATAAATTGAAAACAAATTAGAGGTCATTGGTAATGAGTAAAGACTACTACGAAATATTAGGTGTTAAGAGAGATGCTACGCAAGAAGAAATAAGGGCTGCATACAAGAAACTTGCTAAAAAATACCATCCGGACATTAATAAAGAGCCTGGTGCAGAAGAAAAGTTCAAAGAGATACAGCACGCGTATTCAATACTCAGTGATGAAAACAAAAGAAGAAACTATGACCAATTTGGACAAGAAGCAGAAAAATTCCAAGGTTTTTCTGGATTTGGCTTTCA
>JAWANB010000016.1:0-17577 GCA_038895675.1 Candidatus Iainarchaeum sp. | reverse complement strand
TACAAGTCAAAACAGGCAATATGCCATTAGCCCTAAGTGAACTTACAAGATCATCTGATTCTGCACCAGGATTTAATATAACACTCTTAATTCCTTTCAACTTCAAATCATTAACAAGAGATAAAGTAATAGAAGGAGGCAAATAAACAGAAACTCTATCAGGAACAAAAGGCAAGTCCAAAACAGACTTATAGCACTTTAAACCCTCAATAAACTCTTCCTTATTATTCACAGGAAAAACAATCCAACCTAAACTCAAATAAGCCCTAACACACTTATTACCAAACTTAGACCTATTAGAAGAAGCTCCTAACACAGCAATAGACATGACCATATAAATAACAAACTAACAAAGAAAAATATAAAGATAAATGCTAAAAAAAACAAAATAAAAAAAACACAACAACAAAAAAAAACACGACTAACAAACAAAAACACAAAAGTCTAAAAAAACAATAAAAACAACAAACAACAACTGAAAACAAAAGGCAAAAAAAAATTGAAAAAAAGTAAAAAAAAACAAAAAAAAAGCCAAATAATATTAAGTATGAAATATTACAAAACCATAAAATAAAAAAAAATCACTCAGCACGCAAAGCCTCTATTGGATCAAGCTTAGAAGCAACATAAGCAGGATAAAGACCAGCAAAAACACTAACTAAAACAGCGCCTAAAAAAGAACCAAAAGCCAATTCAAAAGAAATTTTACTCGGTAAACCAAAAGAAACAATAACAAAAGAAAGAAACAAACCAAAAACAACACCAAGCAAACCACCAATAACACCCAAAAAACCAGACTCATAAAGAACCATACGCATAACATCACCATTAGACCAACCAACAGCCTTCAAAGCACCAATCTCCCTAAAACGCTCAAGCACACTCATAAGCATGGTGTTTATCACACCAACAGAAGCAACAAGAGAAGCAATAGAAGCAACAACCAAAACAAGCAAAGTAATGTTATTAAAAACAGAACCAAACTGAGAAGAAAAATCATTAAGGCTTCTAGCAGTAACATCATTCCCATAAATCAAGTTTATCCTATCAACAACCTCACTCTCTAAAGTAGGAGAAACTGCCTGAACATTAAGATAACTTACTTTATCCTTAGGAAAGTCTGTTATAGAACGCACATCATTAATAGACATTATAATAGAGTTATCAAGCAAATCAGAACCAGTAGTATAAACTCCAATTATAGAAAAACTCTTACCATTAACATTAATCTTAGAACCTAAAAACTTTCTAAAATCATCTTTTATCTTCTTCCCAATCAAAACAACACCAGAATCGTTAGACTTGAAATCACGACCTTCTAAAAGCTCACCGCTAAAACCAGAACCATTAGCAGTAGCTTGCTTCTGAAGATCAAGCCCTAATATCCTAACAGAACCAAAAAACTGCATTTCCTTATTATCAATAGACTTAGAAGCCTGAATGATTACAGGCACAACTACTTTAACACCCTTAACTTTCTCAATCTTACTAATCCAAGAAACATCAAGATAATTGTAAATAGGATCTGATGCCTTTTTTGGAACAACACGCAAACCTTGAACTTGGCTAAAAGCGTCTTCAATGTCAGCCCTAATACCATCAACAATAGAAACAAGAGCAATCAAAGAAGCAACACCAAGCGAAATCCCAAGTATAGCAAGAAAAGACCTTAACTTATACCTAAAAATGTTAGACAAACTCAACCTTAACACGAAAACCACGCCCTAAAAAAAAAGCAAAAAATCACTTCCTTTTCTTAGCCTCCTCAATCTTAACTATTTTCCCATCCAAAATAAAGACACGCCTGTTAGCATAATCCAAAAGAGAATTATCATGCGTAACAATGACAAAAGTCTTGCCTTCATTCCTATTCAAATCATACATTAAGTCAATAACTTGCTTGCCGGTAACAGAATCAAGATTACCAGTAGGCTCATCAGCAAAAACAATTTCAGGGTCATTAATAAAAGCCCTTGCAATAGAAACTCTCTGCCTTTGCCCACCAGAAAGCTCATCAGGCTTATGCAAAACCCTGTTCCCCAAACCAACCTTCTTCAACAAGTCCAAAGCCCTTGCCTCCAAATGATCTTTCTCTCCAGACAAAGGCTCTGTAGGAATAAGCACATTCTCAAAAGCCGTTAGAGTCGGAATCAAATTAAAAGACTGAAAAATAAAACCAATTTTTTTACGCCTAATCATAGCCAAGTGCCAATCATCCAAAACACTAATATCCTTACCATCCACGAAAACCTTACCAGAAGTAGGCTTGTCAAGAATACCAAGAATATGCATCAAAGTACTCTTGCCAGAACCGCTAGGACCAACAATAACCATAAAATCGCCCTTATTAACTTTAATAGAAACACCATCCAAAGCCCTAACAGAAGTCAAACCAAGACGATACTCCTTAACAACATCCTTCAACTCAACAATAGGCACCATAAAAAATCAACTCCGCAAAGCTTCAACAGGATCAAGTTTAGAAGCACGCCATGCAGGATAAATTCCTGAAAAAAGACCAAGCAAAACAGCAAAACAAAAACTAAAAATTAGAAGTTCCAAAGAAACAAAATACTTTACACCAAAAAAACTCTCCAAAAAAACATCAACCAACAAACCAAAAACAACACCAAGCAAACCACCAATAACACCCAAAAAACCAGACTCATAAAGAACCATACGCATAACATCACCATTAGACCAACCAACAGCCTTCAAAGCACCAATCTCCCTAAAACGCTCAAAAACACTCATAAGCATGGTGTTAGCAATGCCAATACCAGCAACAACACTAGAAATAAGAGCAACTACCAAAGCAAACAAACGCAAATTACCAACTATACCAGAAACCTGCTCAGAAATCTCAGCTTGAGTAAAAGCCATTAACTCATCACCCCACTTTAACTCAATCAACTTAGCAACCAAGTAATCCTTAGAAAAATCAGTCAACACAACAAAAAAAGAACTAACCTTATCATCAGCCAACTCACTAATGCCCTTAGCATCATTAATATTCATAACAATCAAAGAAGACAAAAGCTCGCTCTCAGAAGCCAAAACACCCTTGACTTTGAAAACCTTCCCGTTAATCTTTATAGGAGAACCAACAAACTTATCAAAATCTTCTTTAATTTTTTCACCAATCAAAACAAAACCAGAATCAGAACTATTCAAAGGAAAACCTTCCTTAACATCAGAAATCCAACCAGAAGCACCAGAAGAATAATACTTACTAGTATCAACACCATAAACCTGAGGCGCGGACAAAGAATTAAAACCAATGTCCTTAGAATCTATTCTCTTAGGCAAAACCCAAACCTCAGGAATAACAGCCCTAACATAAGGCAAAGACTCAAGCTTAGAACCAAAAGAAGCATCAACCTTAGAAAAAACATTATCCTGAGCATTTTTTTCCATCACAGAAACACCCTTAAAACCACTAATAACACTCTCAAAATCGCGAGTAAACCCATCAACAACAGAAACAAGAACAATAATAGCAGCCACGCCAATAACTATACCAAATACAGACAGAAAAGTCCTAGTCTTACGCCTAAAAAGATTCAAAAAAGATAACTTGATCATCGTGACTGATTTCTTATAGCTAACTGCCTAAAAACAAATCTCACAATAAAATAAATTACCACAAGAACAGCTAAAACCAACAACAAAATAACAATATAAAAAACAGGACTAGTTGGAGGCTGAGGACTAACATAAATAGAATAATTAGTAGAAAAAGACCTCTCAACATTCAACTCATCAAGATACTTTACATTAATCAAAGCATTATGATAACCTACAGAAGCAGTAGGCAAAACATTCAAAGTAAAAACAGCAGCACCAGAATCATCAACATCAATATTACCTAAAAAAGAACGAGAAATACCTTCAACACCATCCTTAAAATCAACACTTACTTCAACAGCCTTAGCCTTCTCCTTACCAATATTATCCAATTGCACAGAAAAAGTCAAAACACTACCTTGAAAAACCTGTTTGTCAGAAGCACCGACCTTGTTTTCAACAGAATAATCAATGTTAGAAATAACCAACTCAGGCTTACCTAAAACAAGAAAAGAAAAAGAATTAGAAGAAGAAACACACAAATCACAAGACGCAAACAAAGTAAAAACATAAGGTTTAGCATCAACCTTGTCAGTGATACCTAAAGTAAAAGAAACATCCTGAGAAGACAAAGGACCCAAAACACCAAGCCTCACAACAGACTCAGAAACAGAAAAAGGAGCCAAAGTAGGATTAGTAACAGGCCTCAACTCAACAAAAGCATTACGAACAGAAACCTTACAAGGATTAGAAACCTTAGCAGAAACAACCAAAGAATCGCCAATATGCGGAGTCGAATTAGAAAGCCTTACATCAGTGACCTTCAAATCATTACAAGCAGAAACAAAGAAATTTAAGTCAACAAAATAAGAATTCTTAGTATTACCAACAAAATAAGACACCAAAATAGGCAAACGATAATTACCAGGCAAAGTCTCGTCCTTGACCTTAAAACTCAAAGAAGAAGTCTTAGAAGAACCAGAATTCAAAACACCAAGGCTATCGAAACTCTTTACAGGAACAAAAAAATTCTCATTAAAAACCGCAAAAACATTAACATCAGAAGCAGAAACACCAATAGCATTAATGTTCTTAACATTGAAAGTAATAGTAACAAAGTCACCAGAATAAATTTTAGAAGGAACAGAAGAAACATCAGAAATACTAATTATTCGCATCTCTGCCCCTAAACTAAAAGAACACAAAACAAACAAAAACAAAAACAAAAAAAATCTCTTCATAACACAATAACAACCAAACAAACAATTAAAAAACTTCGTAAAAAAAATCTACCGAAACAACAAAAAAACACGACTAACAAACAAAAAAAAACGACGAAAAAAAAACAAAAAAAAACCAAACAAAAAAAGCCACAAAAAAATAAACACCTAAAAAAAACAGACCAAAACAAATAACAAAGAAAAAATAAAAACTAAAAAAAATTACAAAAAAGCCTTGAAAAACAACAAATTTCTAAAAAAACAATTGACCAAAAAAGCTTAAATAATAAACAAACTAAAAATTAGCTAATGAAAAGAATCAAAACAGGCATAAACGGCTTAGACGAACTAATAGAAGGCGGATTCCCAGAAGGCAGGTCAATACTATTAACAGGCGGCTGTGGAACAGGAAAAACAATCTTTGGAATGCAATACATATACAAAGGAGCACAAGACTACAACGACCCGGGAATATACGTTTCATTTGACGAAAGACCAGAACTACTAAGACAAGACATGCTAAGGTTTGGTTGGGACATAAGAAAGTTAGAAACACAAAACATGATACAAATAATAGACGGAACAATAGCAAAAATAGGGTTTCCAAGCGAAGAACAATTTTCATTGCCGACAACAGGCTTTGACATAGACAAATTACTATTAGAAATACTAAGAAGCAACAGACAAATAGGCGCAAAAAGAATAGTAATAGACTCAATACCAGCAATAGGCCTAAACTATGACAACGAAAAAGACATAAGAAACGCAATACTAAAACTCTCATACCTATTAGCAAAAATGGGCCTTACCTCTATACTCATAACAGAAACAACACAAGAAAACAAGTACAGCAAATACGAAATAGAAGAATTTGTTGTTGACGGAGTAATAGTAATGCACTACCTAGGCATAGGAACAAGAACAAACAGAACAATGCACATAAGAAAAATGCGCTCAACAAAACACTCAGAAAACATACACCCAATAGAAATAACAAACGAAAAAGGAATAATAGTAAAAAAAACACAAACAGAATACGACGAAATATAATAAGCAACAAAAAAATAAAATCAAACACTTTACAAGGCTCTGTAGAAATGACTTTTAAATCAAACAAAAGTTACAAAAAAAAAAGAAAACAAAAAAATTGACTTTGCCTATCAAAACAAGCCAACGACCTTAAAAAAACAAAAATGATTTCTACTCAAACAAACCAAAAAAAAACAAAATAAAAAAAAAGCACAACAACAAAAAAAAACACGACTAACAAACAAAAAAAGCAAAACTACAAAAAAAATCAAACCTTCTTCTTAAAAAAAACAAAGTAAGCAATCAAACCAACGACAACAAAGAGTAAATTCTAAAATCCAAAAAATCTAAACAACAAATACAAAACAGCAAGCTAAAAAAATACTAGGCGCCTCATTAGAGTTTTTAATTTGTTTGTAAAAATTTCTTCTTTATGTCAGCAGGAATTTCAGAACTCATAAACGCAAAAAAAAACCACTTAGAAGCATTAAGAAAATTAGGAATAGAACCATACCCTTATTATTTTAACCCAAAAGACTTTTCAAAAGACCTTAAAGACAAATACGACAAAACACTTTCGCCTGGAGAACACACACCAATTAACGCTGTTGTAGCAGGCAGAATAATGAGCATAAGGTCATTTGGAAAACTTTATTTCATAGTATTACAAGACTACAAAGGAAGAATACAAGTTAACGTATCAGAAGCAGAAGCAGAACCCAATTCTTTCAACCTAATAAAGTATCTAGACACGGGAGACTTTATAGGAGTAGAAGGAAACATAGTCAAAACAAAAAAAGGAGAACTATCAATACTCGCAAAAAAAGTTGTTTTATTAGCAAAATCATTGAATCCTTTACCAGAAAAATGGCACGGCCTAACAGACATAGAGACAAGGTATAGAAAAAGACACCTTGACCTAATAATGAACCCAGAAATAAAAGAAGTGTTCATCAAAAGAGCAAAAATAATTACCTTTGTAAGAAAATTTTTAGAAACAAAAGGATTCTTAGAAGTAGAAATACCATTACTCCAACCAAACTATGGAGG
This sequence comes from Candidatus Iainarchaeum sp., assembly GCA_038895675.1. Taxonomy (GTDB): domain Archaea; phylum Iainarchaeota; class Iainarchaeia; order Iainarchaeales; family Iainarchaeaceae; genus CABMIU01. The sequence continues at coordinate 10,711 of JAWANB010000016.1, read as the reverse complement.
AGCAAACGCAAGACCTTTCATAACAAAGTCATGGGCCTGGAAATCAGACTTTTACCTATCAATATCACCAGAACTCTATTTGAAAAGACTAATCATAGGAGGTTTTGACAAAGTATACACTATTTGCAAAAACTTTAGAAACGAAGATGTAGACAAAACACACAACCCAGAATTCACGATGATGGAATGCTACGCCTCTTACTGGGACTATAACGACGTCATGGCACTAACAGAAGAACTATTTGAAAAAGCCGCTATAGAAGTAAACGGAACCACAAAAATCAATTACAACGGCACAGAAATAGACTTGAAAGCACCATGGCCAAGAATGACAATGCATGAAGCAATAAAAAAATTTGCAAACCTTGACGTAGAAAAAATGACCGACGAAGAAATAAAAAAAGTATTAACAGAAAACAACATAGAAATAGAACAATACAAAAGAGGCTTAGCAATAGCAGAAATATTCTCACACTACTGCGAAAAAAATTTAGTCCAACCACACTTTATAATAGACCACCCAAAAGAAACAACACCATTATGCAAACCAAAAAGAGGAAACCCAGAACTAATAGAACGCTTCGAAGCATTCATAAACACTTGGGAAATGGCAAACGCATACTCAGAACTAAACGACCCAGAACTACAAGAACGCTTTTTTAAAGAACAAGCAGAACAAGGAAGAGCAAAAGGAGAAAATCACCCACCAGACGAAGACTTTGTAGACGCACTAAGATATGGAATGCCGCCCACAGGAGGCCTAGGCATAGGAATAGACAGACTAGTAATGCTACTAACTTCACAACCAACTATAAAAGACGTAATATTCTTTCCACAAATGAAACCAGAAAAAAAAACACAAACAGAAGCAAAAGAAAACGACACAAAATTAGAAGAACTAAGAAAAACACAACCAAACAAAACAGAAATGCTTTTCAACACAAACCCCTACTTGTTTGAAACATACGCAACAATAAGAAAAATTTCAGGCAAAAAAGTCTACCTAGACAAAACAATATTCTTCCCATTCAGCGGCGGACAAAAATCAGACACAGGAACAATAAACACTGAAAAAGTATTAGAAGTAATAATCGAAGACAACGACATAGCACACGTTTTAGCAAGCAACAATTTCAAAGTAGGATCAAAAGTAAAACTAACAATAGACAAAGAAAAAAGACTAAAAACAATGAGACTACACTCAGCATCACACATAGTAGGGCATTTTGTAGGAAAAATAAAAGGCTCTGAAGAACTTGTAGGATCTTTAGTTGACCACGAAAAAGACAGAAGCACATTCGCACTAAAAAACAAAATAACCAACGAAGAACTAAAAAAAATAGAAGACCTAACAAACGAGTTTATATCAAAAAACTATGAAATACTACGATACCCAGACAAAATAAACCCAAACGTAATATGGTGGGAATGCAACGGCATAAAAATGCCATGCTGCGGCACACACGTAAAAAACACATCAGAAATAGGAAAAATAAAACTAAAAAGAGAAAGCAAAGGCGAAGGAAAAGAACTAGTAGAAACATACTTAGCACAATAACAAAAACCAAATTACAAAACTAAATAAAATAAAACAAAAAAACTTTACAAAAAACGCAAAAAAAACTAATTAAAAAAAATAACTAGTAGAAAAACAACTAACTTAAAAACAACAAAAAAAACAACTGCTAAAAACCAAAAAAAAACAAAATAAAAAAAAAGCACAACAACAAAAAAAATGTCAAAGACTAAAAAAAACAAGTCTACAAAAACAAAAAAAACAACAAAAAAAATGAACGACTTAAAAAAAACAAAATAAAAAAAAAGCACAACAACAAAAAAAACACGACCAACAACCAATAAAAATAAAAGCCTAAAAAAACAAAACAAACGCTCTATAGATCGAAAAACAATAACAAAAACAAAACAAGAATTCTACAAAATAAAACAAAAACTAAAAACAAAAAAATCTTTTACTTGGGACTTATTTCCTGTCTACCACCCAAATATTTTTGTAAAACAGATGGAACCTTCAAAACATTACCATCATAATAAGTCTCAACAATAGCCCTCAAAGTCCGAGTTATAGCAACAGCAGTACTATTCAAAGTATGAACATAATCCTTAGACTTGTCAAGCTTCTTCCTAAACTTAATATTAGACCTAACTGCCTGATAACTAGTACAATTAGAACAAGAAACTACTTCACGATACTTACCTTCCCTAGGCATCCAAGCTTCAATATCATACTTTTTAGCAGCAACAGTACCAATATCACCAGCACAAATATTCACCACTCTATAAGCCAAACCAAGGTCCTTATAAATCTCCTCAGCGTTTGCTAACAATTCTTCGTGCAACTCAAAAGACTGCTCAGGCCTACAAAAAATGAATTGCTCAACCTTATTGAACTGATGAACTCTAAAAATACCACGCGTATCAACACCATGCTTTCCAATTTCTCTTCTAAAACAAGGACTAACACTCACCAACTTTAAAGGTAAATCAGACTCCTCAAAAATATGATCCTGATACATAGCACACATAGAATGCTCAGAAGTAGCTATCAAATAAAGATCCTCCTGATCAACCTTATACATTACATTCTCAAAATCTTCCAAATCAGTTACACGCTCGTAAGCAGACCTCTTAAGCATGAAAGGAACCAAAACCAAAGAATAACCTTTTGATAAAATTTTATCTAACGCAAACCTCTCCAAAGCCAAAGCCAACTCAGCAAACTCAAATTTCAAATAATAAAAACCAGGACCAGAAACATTAGAAGCACTCTCAAAATCAGCCCAATTATTTTTCTCTAAAAGTTCACCATGAGGCAACAAACTTTGATTTAACTTCTTCTCACCAAACTCTTTCACAACAACATTTTCTGTCTCATCACTCCCTAAAGGAACACCCTCATCAAGAACATTAGGCAAACGCATCAAATAATAATCTATTTTTTCCTTCAGCTCATTAGCCTTGGCTTCTACTTCTTTAATCTTTTGAGGCAACTCTTTAGCTTCCGCAATCTTATCCTTAAAATCTTTTTTTTGCACTATCAAAGCATCTATCTCTTTAGCCAAAGAATTTCTCTTCATCCTAAGATTTTCAGCCTCTTGAAGAGCCTTCAAATACTTCCCATCCAAGTCACAAATCTCTTCAACCCAATCAAGCTTAGCAAAGTCATTCCTTTTTTCTAAATTCTTCTTTATTTTACCAACATTCTCTCTAAAATAATGAATGCTTATCATGTACTAAAGTAAATACCATTAAATAATAAAAAGCTGTTCACACTCGCATTAATAATGAAAATAAATGTTTTAAGATATGGACATAGACACGTAAGAGACTTTAGGGTGACAAGCCACTGCTGCTTAGTAGCAAGAGCATTTGGAGTAGAAAAAATAGAAATTATAGGAGAAAAAGACACAAAAATAATAGAAACACTAACAAGCATTAATGAAAAATGGGGCGACACTTGCAAAATAGAATTTTTTGAAAATTGGAAAGAAAGACTAAAGTTTTACAAAAAACTTGGCTTTACAATAATACACCTGACAATGTACGGAATACCAATACAAGAAATAGAAAAAGAAATTAAAACCAAAAAAAACATACTAGTTATAATAGGTTCACAAAAAGTTGAAAGAGAAGTCTACGAAATGTCAGACTATAATATTTCAATAACAACACAACCACACTCTGAAATAGCAGCATTAGCAGTCTTCCTAGACAGAGTACAAGAAGGCAAAGAATTAACAAAACAATTTAACGGAAAAATCAAAATCATACCAACACCAAAAGGAAAAAAAATCCTGAAAAAAACATAAAAAATACTTCGAACAAAAAAAACAAAAACTAAAAACCAAAAATAAATAACACAAAAAAAACCTAATTAAAAAAAATCAAAAAAAGACAAAAAAAACTTACAAACACATAACGGCCGAAAAACAAAAAATAACACAAAGAACAAAAAAACATACCAAAACAAAAACAAGTGAAAAAATAAACAACGACAAAGAAACAAAAAAAATTGAGGAAGGCGGGATTTGAACCCGCGACACCTCGGTAGCCGAGGGAGCAACGAAGATTAACAACAACTCTGTTGTTCCATCTTCAGCTTCACCCGGACAAAGCCATAAAAAGACGCTTTATTCCGTCGAGTGCTCTCCCAGGCTGAGCTACTTCCTCTTCAAAAAACAAAGACTTGAATAGTTTTTAAAATAGCTTTGTCTAAGGCGAGGCTAGTGGGATTTGAACCCACGACGGCCTGCTTAAGAGGCAGGTGCTCTACCAGGCTGAGCTATAGCCCCTCATGACTAAAATAATTAAAAAAATAAAAAATGATTGACAAAAGACAAAGCGAGCCTGGGGGGATTTGAACCCCCGACAGCCGGCTTAAAAGGCCGGTGCTCTACCAGGCTGAGCTACAGGCCCTCGCATTTAGTTTTTTGATGTGAGGCTTTTTTATGTTTTGCTTTTAACCTACTAAAACTACAACTTACGTTTAACCATAAAATCCGCAAAATCCCTTAACAAAGACTTGGCAACAGAAGGCCTCAAAACCTTATCCAATTCAAGCCAAGAAGAAGACAAAATATGATTAGCCTTAGCCAAAGCATAATCTATAGAACCAGCAGACTCTATCAAACGAATAGCAACCTTCACATCATCGTCAGACTTAGAACCAAGAGACAAAATACTTAAAAGCTTCTCAGCATCACCCTTAGGCAAATTTTTCAAAGCATGAATAACCAGCAAAGTCTTTTTACCCTCCTTAATATCATCACCTACTTCTTTACCCCAAACACCACTCTTAGGCGCAATGTTAAGAACATCATCATAAATTTGAAAAGCGACACCCAAAGAAGAAGCAAAAGAAGAAACAACAGAAAAATGCCTCTTAGGAGCACCTGCAACAATAGCACCAAGCTCAGCAGCAAAAGCAGCTAAAGAACCAGTCTTATAAACACACATCTGCAAATACTCCCTCTCAGAAGGGACTTTATCAGACTTATGCCAAGCAATATCCAAAGCCTGACCAAAAGACAAACGCAACAAATGCTTAGAATAAGAATCATAAATAGCAGACTTTTTAGAAGAACTCAAATCAGAATTAAACAAAACAACCAAAGGCAAATAATAAAGAGCATTAGCAGCATTCACAGCAACATCAACACCAAAAACCAAATGCGAAGCAGGCTTACCTCTACGCAAAACAGAATTATCCTCAACATCATCAACCATGATAGTACCATTATGAACAAGCTCAGGAATAACAGCAAACCTTACACAATCACCAAACTTACCGCCAAAAGCCTCACAAAACAAAACACAAAGAGCAGCACGCCAACGCTTACCACCCCTATCAAGAAAATCATAAACAGGAACAGAAATAGCACTATTCAAAGCCTTGACATCCAAATCAAACTCTAACTCACCAAGATTAGAAGAAACCCAAGAAGAAGACAAAGAACGAGGAAAAAAACGCTCTATCTCAACATCAACAGCCTTAACAATCATTCCCAAATACTCATCAAAAGAAACCAAAAAACCACCTAAAAAAAATCCTAAAAAACAATTAAAAACAACACAAATAAAACACTAACGAAAACACAAAAAAAATAATAAAATAAAATCAAACACTTTACAAGGCTCTGTAGAAATGACTTTTAAATCAAACAAAAGTTACAAAAAAAAAGAAAACAAAAAAATTGACTTTGCCTATCAAAACAAGCCAACGACCTTAAAAAAAACAAAAATGATTTCTGCTCAAACAAACCAAAAAAAAAACAAAATAAAAAAAAGCACAACAACAAAAAAAAACACGACCAACAAACAAAAAAAGCAAAACTACAAAAAAAATCAAACCTTCTTCTTAAAAAAAACAAAGTAAGCAATCAAACCAACGACAACAACAATCAAAAAAACAATAAAAAACAAAACCAAAGCAGCAAAACCACCAACCAACAAAACCTTGCTATCAGACTTTACATCAACATTAGACAAACTAGGCAAATCAGACAAAACTCCTTTTTGAAAATAAGGTTTAGGATCCTTATCCAAAACCAAAGGAGGACTATCATAAAGAGCCCAAACCTTAGAACTCAAAAGAGCATCTGCCTGAGACTTGTTAAGATCAACATCCAAAGAATAAGAAACAGAATTAGCGTTAGAATCAACAAAAAAAGCAACAACAGGATCTTCCTCTAAAACAACGAACTTGGAAAGAGAAAATAACTCGCTAGAATCTCTAATAAAATTTTTAGGAATGCTCTCAACAACAAAAAAACCACCATTGGAAAAATTAAAGTCAGACTTAGAAAAAGAAATTTCTACAAAAGCCCTATAAATAACCTTTTTAGGCAAAATAACCTTCTTAACATGAACCTTACGGGAAGGCAAAACCTTTTTAGTCAAATCCAAAGAATCACTAATTAATTTATCACTAAAACCAGCGCCCTTAAACAAAACCTCAAATTGAGGCAACTCATACTTAGCACTACCAACACCATAAGAAACTACTTGAACAGAAAGAACAGAATTATAATCCTTAAAAGCAGAAGAAGATAAAGCAGAAACTTCATCAAACCTAACACCTTTAGCCAAAAGAACCTTAGCTTCAGAAAGATTAGAATCAGCACGAAAAATCAAAGCATTCAAATCAGAAGTATCTATACCAAGATTAGACAACAAAACAAAAGTCTTATTAACATCCTTCCTCAAAGCCTCTGCAGAAGAAATAGAAGCCTCAGCACCAACACGAGCAAAAAAAGTATTTTTAATACTATAAACTTTCGAATCCTCACCAACATTACCAACATTATCAATAACACGAGCAATTACGACAAATCTACCATTATCAAAATTAATAGTATTCCAATCAAAAACATACTTATTATCAACAAATGAAGCAGAACCAATTTTAATCTCGTTAGAATCCTTCACAATAAACAAAGAGACTTCTTTAACGCCAGAAGGCCTAACACCAGAATCAGAAGCCACAAAAACAAAACGCACAACATTAGAAAGCTCCATAGTATGAGGGGGAGAAATAATTTTTACCTCAGGCGAAATAGTATCATAAAAATAAGATTTTTGTGCATTACAATTATTTAGCCTATTATCCTTAGAAGAAAAGAAAAAATTATAATCGCCATCTTCTAAACCAACAAAAGAAAAATTAGCATCAAAAAATTTTCCATCAATGTTATTACCCAAAATAATTTCTTTACCAGTAGGAGAAATGACCAACAACTTACCATCAATAAAATTAGAAGAAGAAACAACAGAAACAAGCACGTTTTTGTCAAGCTTAGAAACAGTTATAGAAGGAATAAAATCACAAAAAGAAGCAGCCTTGACAGAAGCAATAGGACTAGGATTACTAACGTTATTAGCATCATCCACAGCAACAACACGATAATGATAATAAAAACCCTTGCCGACCATTACATTAGTATCATGAAAAGAAGTTGACTTCAAATTAGAAGCCACTTTAATGGTGGTAGGATCATCAATTCTAAAATCACGGAAAAGCTCACCGTCTTTAACAAAACGTAAATTAGAACGATAAACATCATAACCACGCAAACCAGAAGCAACATCAGTAGAAGGGGCCCACTCAATATTAATAGTGCCGTCTTCCAAAGCAACAACCTCAGGTTTACCAACAGATGAAGGCGGAGTAGTATCAATCATCAATTTAACATGCTTAGTATCACTCCAACCAGAAGAAGTTCTAGCACGAATATGAAAATAATAAACACCATCAACTTTAGAACCAAAAGAAACAGAATAATTAGAAGGCTTAATCACAACAACATTTTCTTTACCAACTTCGGGAATAGTGTCAGGAAACTTATCAATAACATAAGCAAACTCAATAGCATTAGGAAAAGAAACCTTCCCAGATATATAACTGGAACGAACCCACTTATTATCAACATGAGAAAAACTAGTCAAAACAGGAACATCCGCAAAAACAACACTAAAAAAAACAAAACACGCCAAAACAAAAAAAACCAATCTCATAGAACAAAAAATACTACAAACTATAATATAAAATATAACCCAAAAGAAAAAAAACAAAAAAAAGCCAAAAAAAACTACGAAAAAAAAAACGCTAAAAAGACTTAAAAACAAAAAAAAAACAAAATAAAAAAAGCACAACAACAAAAAACACCAACTCAAAAAAAACAAAAGACCAAACAAAAAAACAATTGGCATTATTTAAAAACCCTATAAGAGGAAGATTATTTTTCATGCAAAAGAAAATATATGAATATGAAATAGTAAAACAATTTCTCCAATCAGTAGGCGGCGAATACGCACCGAAATTAGTTGAAATATGCTTACAAAAAAACAAACCAATAGGAGATGAAGAAATAGGAAAAAAACTAGAAAACCTAAAAATAACAGAAATAAGAGCAATACTAAATAGGCTACATTATAGAGGCATAGCCTGTTACCAAAAAACAAAAAATAACAAAACAGGTTGGTACACATACACATGGGAAATAAGCCCAAAAAGAATAGCAGAATTAATAATAGAAAAAAGAACAGAAGAAATAAATAAATTAGAAAAAGAGGCATACTATTTAGGAACACACGATTTTTATTCAGCAGGCAAAGATTTAGCAGAATACCCGTTTGAAATAGCAGCAGAATACAATTTTATTTGCCCACAAACAGGCAAGCCACTTAAATTAATAGATAAAAAAAAGAAACTCAAAGAAATACAAAAAAAATTACAAGAACTAAAAACAGAAGTTGAAGAATTAACCAAACTAAAATAAACACGAAAATTAGGACAAGATAAAAAACAAAAAATAAAATTGAAAAAAACTCTAAAAAAAGAAAAAAAAGGAAAAATAAGGTTTAATAAAATTCAAAATCCAAAAAAAAGCATAATAAAGGCTTTTTCATAGAAAAAAAGGTTAATAAAAGTATTGTAATAAATAAAAAAACAGCGAGGTGGGGCAGTCAGGAGTGCCCGTCGGGCTCATAACCCGAAGGTCGGAGGTTCAAATCCTTCCCTCGCTATTAAAAAGTATAATTTTAAAAATCACTAATTAAAATTAAAAAGTTCTTTAGAAGTTTTTTAATAAAAGAAAAATAAAATTAAAAAACAAAACAAATACACAATAACCTTTACAACTAAGTAAAAAACGTTACTAAAGTATTTGCTACATAAAATCAGAAAAAACTAATTCTTTGAAAGTATATAAAAACTAAAAGAAAAAAAATAATTAAAAAAAATTACAAACAAACTAACAAAAAAAAGTATTTACTTTTCGCTAAATTATAAAAAAATATCTAAAAATTGTTAATATTAACAATTTTTTATTTATAAATTTAAATTTTAATTAATTAATATTATTCTTTATTAATTTAGTTAATAATTTTTTATTTTAATTTTTAAATTTTTTTCGTTAAAGAACGAATAAATTAGTAATTACTATAAAAACTAATCATTACAATAAAAAATAAAAGTAATTACTATAAAGAAAGTAAAAATTTAAATAATAAAAGATAGTATATTTAGTAAAGTTTAGTAAAGGGAACAATATGTGGCTAATCCAAAAAATAAAAGAAATATTATTCAAAAAAGAAAAAAAAGAAGAACAACAACTAACACAACAAAAACAAGAAAATAAAGAATTAGAAATAGAAGAAATTCATTCAATATGGGATTATTTAAAAATAACAGAAAACACCCAAGCTGCACACATACTAACAGTAGTTGGGTTTGAAGAGTGGATACCAATGGAAGAAATATTAAGAAGAATAAAAGAGCTTTTCGGAGTTGATTATAAAAATAAAAGAAGTTTATACCCACATGTAAAAACTTTAGTTGATATAGGCTTGTTAGAAAGTATAAGTGTTGGTGATAAAAAAAAGTGGAGAAAAAGAGAAATTTTAATTAAATTAAAAACAAAAAAAACAGAAAAAGAAAAAGAAGAAGTAAAAGCTACATAACTGGTTTTTGTATTGATTTTAAACTCTTCAAATCATTATAAAAGTCTTTTAATTCTTCGTCAATTTGATATAAAACCTTAAACCATTCATTATTGGTTATTTTTTGTGCCTCATTAATTACTGAAAATAAAACTTCGTCCGAAATAGGCTCGTTATTAGCTTTCTTTTCCAAAATTTTCTTAGGGTTTGGTAAAAACGCGTTTTCGTCTTTAATAAAAATCCTTGAAATGTGCTTTTTAATAGCGTTAATAGCATCAAGATCGCTAACTTCTTTTTCATCCATATAAAAAGTCGCTTTCCAATCCCCTTTTACACGCCAAACATGCGACGGGTTTTTTCCAGTCTTAAAAAACACGTCTAAAGAATTAAAAGACTTTTCAGGAATTATAACCGCGTTCTTACCTGCTTTAATAAAAGGAATGTCGGACAAAACACCCTTACGATGGTACTTATAGACTTTTCCGTTGCTTTTTGTGACGTTTTGAGTATAACCATAAATAGCTCTGAATAATTTTTGATAAGTGTAAGAAGAATGCGAAACATTGTCAGGCAAAACAAAATTGTATTTTATAAAATAACCTTTAACCAAATGAAACACCCCTTAGTTCCGGTAATGCTTGTTTTAAAAAATTAAAATTAACTTATGTATAACGAATCAACATAATATAAACCTGTCGATTACCGAACAAAAATTAAAAACACCAAAATTCGCAAATTCAACAACTTAATTAAA
>JAWANB010000015.1:0-18036 GCA_038895675.1 Candidatus Iainarchaeum sp. | reverse complement strand
GTTAGGTAATCCATTTCTGTGGATGGTTTTCGCAGCACTTCTTTTTTGGAAAGGAGAAGAAAAAAAGTCTTTTGTTCTTACTACTTTAATCTTGTTTGCTTCTGCTTTGAGTTCTGTAATAAAACCTTTGGTAGGAAGGCTAAGACCAAGTTTAGAAGAGTTTAGAGTAATTAATTTTGACAATGAAGGAATATACGCAATGCCTTCTGGGCATTCTACAATAGCAGGAAGTATAACCTCTTATTTTTCTAAAAGCAATTTTAAAAAAGACTCTTGGCTTTTTCTAATGCTGTTTTTTGTAATGCTTTCAAGGGTTTACTTAGGAGCCCACTATCTTTTAGACGTTCTGATTGGAGCAAGCTTAGGCCTTGCGATAGGTAGAATAATAAAAGGCATAGAAGAAAATTTTCCAAAAATAGAAATCACGAGCAAAAGAGTATTAGAAGAAACAGGAGTTATTTCTTTTTTGATGCTTGGTATAGGCGTAATAATGGTATTTAGACAATTATGGTTTGCTGCCTTCTTCTTTGGCTACTTTTTAGGCGCATTTTTACTGAAACTATTAAATTATGACTCTGAAAAAAAGATTTTAATAGGAAAAATGTTGTATGGAATAATAGGTTTAGGAGTGTTTGCTTTGCTTGGGCAAATAGAATTCCTTAAACCAGAAGCTTACTTTTTAGCAGGTTGTTGGATAACCCTTATTTGCCCACTAACCTATTTCACATTAACCGGTCAAGGTCTAATAAAAAAAGAAGAACAAAAACCAAAATGGCCTAAAACAACTAAAAACAAAAAAATCAAAAACAAGTAAAAAACTATTTTCTTAATTTAGATTTTTCTGTCTTTAAAGGTTTTTCTTCTTTATTCAACCCATCCAAAAAATTTTTTACTTTTCTTCTTGCAACTTCTCCAAAAACTTCGAACTTTTCAAAGCTTTTATTCATTGACCAAAAGCCCCATGCAAGCATGAAACTTGAAACCAAAAAAAGAACGTAGTAAAGAGGTTTTTTCTCAATTCCAAAAAAATCGTGTTTATAAGTTTCTTCAAAAATAAAGAATTGAAAAATTAACAAAGAAATCATTGCCAAGTAAATTGAAAGCCAAGAAACCTCTTTTTTGTTAAATCTAAACAAATTGTAAGAAAAAATAGCGGCTAAAACCAACAACAAAAAAGTCAAATAACCGATTATTGAAAAGGCAATTTCTAAATAACTCATGCTCTATTCACCTCATCACTCATAGACTCTAACCTTCTTATAATGTCCTTATCTATATCAGACTCTAAAGCTAAAATTATGGTGCTTATACCTGATAAATGCAATTTATTTATAAAAAAGTGAGAAAACTTACCTATAACGTCAGCATCATTATAAAGAAGCAGAGTACTCAAAGAATCCAACAATAAAATCTTTTCACCTTTTACTCCTTCAGCCAACTCATTGATAGCAATGCTTATTTCAGTCAAATTTTGAGGGCTATTAACAAAAATACAATTTGGAGCCTCTTGCTCTTCTTCTTTAGTTGTTCCAGTGCAATCAATAAAGAAAAACTTAGAAATGTTAAAGCCACGAGACTTGAAAAAATCGTTCAAATAATAGTAAGACCTATTAGCAGTAACATAAATAATCACATCGCCCTTTAGCGAAGAAACTATTTTTAATAATCCGGAAAGATAATTCTCAGGATTAATCAAGTAGAGTATTGTATTAGCCATCAACAATAAATAAACAACACAAAACTTAAATTTATTGGAAAAAATCTAAAAACACTTGATAATAAAAAATAAACAAAAACAACGACTGAGAAGAACTAAAAAAAACAAACAAAAGAATGCCCTTAAAAAATTATTTCTACAAACCCTTAAACAAAAAGGGTTATAAACCTAACAAAATTCTTTATTTTAATACCCGCCTTAGCATAGTAGCTAATGCGTCCGGCTGTAGAACGGTCTTTTTCTTTCTCTTCAAAGAGAAAGAAAAACGTCGACGAAAAAGAAAGAGAATTACTTTTTGTTTCGACGTTCATCCGCTTTTAGCGGAAGAAAAATAGCCGTACATTTTTGTGCGGTTACCGGAAGATCCCCGGTGCAAATCCGGGAGGCGGGAATAATTTTCATTCATTTTTATTATTTATTTTATTCTTCTCCGAATCTTATGAATAAAATAGGCGATAAAAATAGTTGACAATAACATTATTAATCCTATAATTATTATCTTTATCTTATCATTTACAAGACTTAAGAAACCTGTAAGAGTTTTATTTTGTGTTTCTTTTGAATTGTCTTCTTCTTTTTTTATCTCAGTTATGTCTTTCACTTCTGTTTTTCTTTCTTCTTTCATGTCTGTTTGTGCAATTTCACAATCTACTATTTCCACATATTTTACTTTTGATTTCATTTGTAAGCTTTCAGCAATAAACTCATAAAATCCTATAGAATCTAATGTTATCGTTGCTTCTCCGTTAGTATCTGTTAATAATTCAGTTATTTTCACACCATTTTGCATTACTTTTATTTTTGCATTACTTACATTTTGTTTTCCTTCAATCTTTTGTACTTTTATATAGATAGGTTTTTGTATGCAGTTTCCTTCTGTGTTGATTTCTAAATCTATTTTTTCTTCGTTTTCACTTACTTTTACTAATCTATTGCCGCCACTAGAACTGCTTCCAGCGTATGAACTTATAGGTGGAGAAGATAAGGAGTTAGAAGTGCTTTCATTATTAACTGTTGTACTATTGTCTGTCTGCGTATTATTATTAGTTGTTGATTGGCTATACACTAAAAATTCTGTGAAATGTTTAGTCCAAATTACTAAATCCGAATTAACATCTATTTTACATTCTTTATCTTTTGGCAACACATTGTTTGTTGTTTGACTATCTTCTAAACAAATTTCTGTTATTTTGTAAAACGTATTATCTATTGAATAACCTACATCTTTCCCCGCTTGGTTTGGTATTAATATTCTTGCTGCTTTATCTAATGTTATTTTTTTTCCTTCATAACCTATTTCAATAACTTTTGAAATTTCATTTATATTTTTTCCATTGTCTGGTATTGGATTAACTTTGGGATTTATTTTTATTGTAGGTGCTATTAATAATCCATTCCAATCTGAATCTGCTTGTATTATAGTTCCATTTTGTATGTTTACTAAGTAATTATAGTCAGATTCCCTTGTTAGATTAATTTCGTTTGGTAGAGTTATTATATTATTATCATCTAGTAGCGAAGATAAATTCAATATTATGTATTTATCAAACGGAATTTCTGAACTTATCTTAATATCTTTTATTATTGACCCTTCTTGTACAATAATCTCATTTATAGTTGTGTCTATAACTATATAATTATTGTCTGCTATTATTTGGTTTGAATCAATTATTTTTATTATCTTACTTTTTGTCTGTTCAATATTTTGAAGAGCATCTTGGCTTTTGAATCTTATATAAGAAACTCCTTTTGTTGTTATATTAATTGGTGAAGAATATTCTATTGTAGGTTCACAAGAATTTGTTGTATCTGTACAATATTTTGTGTTGTTGCAGCCACTTTTGTTTTGGTCGTCACAATATAATATTACTGTTATATCTGATTTTGCCCATATTTTAAAGTTATAGTTTTCTGATTGTGCCATTGTTGTTGGTGGTGTTTTATCAATTAATATATATTGTGTTTTTGCATTTTCAGTATTTCCTGCTTTGTCTGTACTGTTAAATTCTATTGCCCAATTTCCATCTTGGTTAATCAAAATACTTTGATTGTAATCTTGCCATAAGCCATATAATATTTCGTTTGTGGGGTCCATATCTATCCTATATCTTAAATTATTGCAACCACTTCCATTTACTTCCTGGCATGTTAATCTTATTCTGGCATCAAAATTTTGCCATGTGTTATTAGCGTCAGAATTTGTCATTGGTGGAATCGTATCAATTGTTAAGTTATATGGGCTTCCATTTTCATCCAATCCATTTGTTGAGTTTTCCACTTTGTCTACTATTTCAAAATAATATTTTATTTTTTGGTCGTTAGAATAGTTTGATAAGTTTAGATTTATGTCGCATGTTTTGTTTGAGCCGTTTTCGCATTCATTTAGTATTAAAGGAGGACATTCATTTATGTTTTCACATGCGAATGGCCAAGTCTCATTCCAATATAATTTTATCAACTCAAGATTTTCTTCTGAATAATTAATTGTAAATGTTGCATTAGGTAAATTTGTAATGTATGAATTGTTTAATGGTGTTTGTGATATTATTATGGGTGGTGTTGTATCTATTATAAAACTTGTTATGTTTAATTTTTCCGATGTATTGCCTGCTTGATCTGTGACTTGAATTGCACAATTATAATGATTTCCATCTGGTAATGTGTTGAATGTTATTGTATTGATTCCTTCTATTACTGTTGTTGTGTCACTATTACAGTCACCTTCATATGTTAATGTTCCCATTTCAGTAGAACTAAAAGTATATTCTGGTGTATTGTCGTTAGTTATAAGAGCAATAGGCGTTATTTCATTTAAAGTTGGAGGAATCCCATCATATATTGTTATTGTGTAATTTTGAGTAGAATAATTAAAATTCAAACCATAACTAACTGCTGAAAAAGAAGCATTGATATCGTTATATGTTCCATATGGGACATTTAAATCCCAACTAATTATTTTTATTTCTTTAGGCATTATCATTCCTATATTTTGTTTATTTGAGCCATTTATTACATTTAAATCTTTTAGATCTGGCGGGAGATTTAGAGTTACATTTGTATCAAAAAGTTTCAAGTCACTATTATTTTGAATTTGTGCAGTAATTGTGAAAGAGTTTTTCGGTACTTTGTTTGGCACGTTTAAGTCAATACTTGGATTTATTATATTGACTGCCTTAAAGCTTCCTTCTGTAGCAATAGCAAATTCTTCTATGTCAGAATTAGAATCTATATAATACGCATTTATTATTAATACAACATTGTAATCTCCAGGTGATTCCACTTGTTCTACATTGTCTACTGCGCTTATAGAATAATCAAGTAATGAGTTGTCACTCTCGTTAAATAAATAAAGGTCTAAATCACTAAAATAAATTCTATCTTTTAAATGTCTATTCCAGACTAAAGTTGCTTTTTGATCCTTTTTGAGATTTCCATTATAATATTTGTATTGGTAGTCTTTTGTAAGTAAATTGATGTCTATATAATCTTTTGAATTATAAGCATTGCTTAAATCCATTATTCCCCAACCAAAGTCATTTTTGTTTCCAAAAACACCTTTGCTGTTTGCAGAATTTATTAAAAGAGCCTTAATTTCCTTTGGGTCTGGTATATACCCCTTCTTAGAATTTATAAGAATTGCCGCTCCTGCCACGTGTGGTGCTGCCATGCTTGTGCCACTCATTTGAACAAAGTCAGGGTTGTTTCCTTCCCATTCGCTATTACAAGAAATTATATTGTTTCCAGGAGCTGCTATATCTGGTTTTATTCTTCCATTTAATGTAGGGCCTCTTCCACTATAAAAGCTGATTGTATCATCAG
This sequence comes from Candidatus Iainarchaeum sp., assembly GCA_038895675.1. Classification (GTDB taxonomy): domain Archaea; phylum Iainarchaeota; class Iainarchaeia; order Iainarchaeales; family Iainarchaeaceae; genus CABMIU01. Next base: position 12,500 of record JAWANB010000015.1, on the reverse strand, counting down.
AAATACTACACGTTTTTTTGTCGTCAGTGCTTGCAACACTAATTGCATTATATGCAACGGCACTTATTGTAGATGGATTAGGTCCGTTATTTCCAGCTGAGTTTACTATAGTTACCCCATAATAGTCTACAAATAAATCTAAAATTTTTGCTATTATGCAATCCTCTTCTTCTTCAGGAATACACATCTCAATACTTCTATTTATGACATCTGCTCCTTGTTCAGTAATTGCCCATTCTAATCCCATTATTTCATCAGAGAAATAACAATACCCATATCCATCAGTGGCCAAATAACAAACTTTTGCATTTATTATTTTATCTATCCCATTTGCAACACCTTTGTATAAAGCATCTTTACTAGAAATTATTCCAGCAACATGTGTCCCGTGGCCATGCAGGTCATCACTACTTGTGTAATCATCTGCATAATCTGAGTTTGTCTTTGCTGTATCATGAAATACTTTTCCATAAGTAGCTGGCAATGCAGGGTGCGTAGAATCTATTCCTGTATCAACTATTGCTAAATCCCAAACTCCATTGCTATAACCATTATAATCATTATTATACCAACTATATGCGCCAATAGTACAAACACTAGTTTCTAAATTTATTTTATTTATTTTGTCTTCATATACTTTTACCACTAAGTCATTTTTAATGAGGTTATCTAAGCAATATTGAGGTATTTTTGCAAATACTTGGTTTGCCAGTGCCGTACTGCCTTTATTCACTCCACCGCAATTTTCTACAATTTTTTGTATTTCTTGTTGATCTTTTTGTACTATCTTTTTTTGTTCTAAATAAATTTCTTTCTTTTTTATATCATTTTCATAATCAATTCTATCAAGTATTTCTTTTACCTTGTTTTTATTTTCCACAGAATAGTTATTTTCTTTTAAGATCTCTTTAAGGGAATTTACATATCTCTTTGTTTTTTCTTTATATTTTTCTTCATTTTTCTTTATAATGTCGTTCAACCTTTCATTTTTTAGAGAAATAATAACGTTAATATATTCTTTTCCAGAGTTAATTTGTCTTTTTTCTTGTAATGTTTTACTTAACTTAAGTTCGCTATTTGTTCTTTCTTGAATTTCTTTGTTTGTTGATGACTTTTTTTGTAATAGGTATTTTTGTATTTCTATATCTTTAATTTCTTTAATTGAAAACGTGTCGTTTATGCCGAAAGTATTTATTGTAAATCCAAAAAACACCAATGCTAAAATAGTTAAAGCATAATTTGTTTTTTTTAAAATCACATTCCCACTATAAAAAAATCTCTTAAAAAGTTATTAAAACTTTATTGTTTTTTTTTCTGAAATAAAAGTTAAGTTTATAAATAAAACTAATAGAGCCTCCGATGGGATTCGAACCCACGACCCGCGGTTTACAAAACCGCTGCTCTAACCGCTGAGCCACGGAGGCTTATTAAGATGAAGTATAAAATAAATTATAAAAATGGCTTTGTTTTAGGAGTTTAATTTTCTTATTGTTTGGCGTTTAAAATGCTTTTTATCCCTACTTTTTTATGTCTCATTTTTTTGTTTGCCAACATTGCGGTGAATGTTGTAAAAGGTACGATATAATAATAATGCCTCGTGAAGCAGATAGACAGGCAAAGTATTTGAATTTAGGCTTAAAAAATTTTGTTCAAACAAAGACAAGGCTTTTTCTTCAAATTTTTTTTTCAGATTATTCTGATTCAAAGCTCGTTATTCAGAGTTCTTTTTTGCCTAAAAGAATAGTTGAAAGGCTCAAAGAGAGAGTTGGTGCCTTGCCTAATTTTTTTGTGGCTTTGCCTATGATAGCTTTAGTTAGAAATAATGGAGCGTGTGTTTTTTATGATGAAGAAAAAGGTTGTTTGATTTACGAAGCAAGGCCTTTGGAGTGCATTTTGTTTCCTTTTATTTCTCGTGGTGAAATCAAGGATTATTCAAAGGCTTATCATTTTTGTCATGGCTTGCATTTTAAGGGCAATGTTTGTTATGAGGACTTTAGTAAAATTCATTTCAAAGAAGTTTTTTTTTATTGTGAGGAAATAAAGAAAAAAGGTTTTTCAAAAGTTTGGAAAGCTTGGCCAAAAAAAGGTCATTTAGTTTTTGAAGACAAGACTATGAGTGAAATTTCTATTGAGGAATTCAAGCAAACTATTCTGCCTTATTGGTAGTCAATGTGTTTCTACGCCTAAAAAGTATTGTATTATTATTAGTAAAAAATAGATTCCAACCAAAAAAGCCCCTTCGTCTTTTGAGATTTCTTTTTCAGACCTTGCCAAAACAAGCAAAGTAGTCATTGCAAAGAGCATTATAAACAAAGCAAGCAAAGTAGAATAAGGTTTTGCAGGAACTATTGGTGATATCATTGCTATTACTCCTAAAGTGAGCAAAGAGTCTGCAAAGACGTTTCCAATAATGTCACCAAAGCCTATTTCGCCGTGCCTATGCTTGTTTGCTTTTAGGGCAACCGTGAACTCAGGGAAGCAAGTTACTACTGCAAGTATGACGCCTATAAAGAAAACAGGTATTCCTAAGAGGACATTAATTGATTTTGCAGACTCTATTATAAAGTGTGAAGAGATGACCATTATAATTATCATTAGTAAGAGAATTGCAGCGTCTTTCAACAAGTCGTCTTTTTTGTAAAAGTTGTCTGGTTTTTCTACGCTTATGGTGTGTTTTTTTAATATGAAGAATAAGTAAAACGCAAAGCATAATACCAAAGCAAGTCCTTCAATTTTTGAGAGTTCTCCATCAAGAAAAAAAATCAAAGGCAAAGAACTCAATAATACTATTCTTTTAAATCCGTTTATCGTGTTTGTGCTAAGTTTCATTCCGTTAGTTGCTAATGCCACTAAGCCTATTATTAGAGTCAAGTCAGCTATGTTAGAGCCTATCACAACTCCTGCTCCAAAAGAGGATGTGTTTTCTAAAGCTGACAAGACACCAATAAGCATTTCTGGGAAAACCGCCAAAACTCCAATTAGAATAAAGCTTATCGCAAACTCTGAAATTCTTAAGTGGTAAGACAAAGCTAAAGTTTTTTTTATTGCTATTGAAGCGCAAAAAGAAACAAGCAAGGCTCCAAAGGTTAGTGTTAAAATGCTTTGAATTAATTCAGCCATTTTTTAATAACAATTCTTTAATTATTAATTTTGTTGGTTTAAAAAGCTTTAATTTTAAAATTACTCTGTGTTTTGTTTTATTGCAAGCCCTGGTCGTCTAGCCCGGTCAAGGACACCACCCTCTCACGGTGGACACACGGGTTCAAATCCCGTCCAGGGCACTCTTCCCTTTTTTAATTGTTTTTAGTGTAATTTTTTTTGTTTGCCGGTGTAGCATAGCTGGTTGGTGCAGTCCGTTGGTAACGGACAGGTCGGGAGTTCAAATCTCCCCACCGGCTTTTTTTTAAAACCAAATAACCAATAGTTAAATACAACTTCGTAGTCAAAATTGTTATGGAAGAAAGCCATATAGAGCAACTAATTTTGCGTTACATAAAAGACGGCTATGTTGTAAGCATAGGTTCTAATTCTATTGGCGAAAAGTTTTTGAAAAAATTGGCTTTGGCTATCGAAGACGCAAACATTGACATAAATAGTATAGAATTTGTACCAACTTCAATGAAAAACGCTACAATAGCTTCTAGCTTAGGGTTGAGCATTGCTGATTTGAACGAAAGAGAAGTTGATGTTGCTATTGATTTTGCAGACCAAATAGACATTAATTATAATTTTTTGAAAAGGCATAGTCATTCTTTTATTAGAGACAAAATGATAGCTCAAAGCGCAGCTACATTGATAGTAATAGCAGAAGAAAAAGCAATGGTTGATAAAATAAAAGGTTCTGTTCCTTTTGAAGTTTGTACTTTTGGTTGGAAAAGAACACTAACACAATTGGATAGTTATGGAAAGGCTACAAGGAGAGAAATTAGAGGTTTGCCTTTCAAGACAGAGACAGGCAATTATGTTATTGATGTGCGTTTTGACAAAATATTTAGTTATGAAGACCTTGAAATACAATCAAAGAACTTGCCAGGCGTAATAGAAACAGGGCTTTTTTTAGGTTATGCTGACAAAATAATTTTGCACGGAAAAAAATTGCAATTGCTTTCAAGACCAGGCTCTTAAAGATCGAGTATTGCCGAGAGGCGGATTCGAACCGCCGACACCTGGCTTATGAAACCAGTGCTCTAACCACTGAGCTACCCCGGCAACAAAATAAAAAAAACAAAGAGAACGATTATAAAAATAATTATGAAAAGTTGTTTTGTTTTGCTATCTTGCTTTTCTCAGTTTTCCATAGCACTCCCTAAGCTTATTATTGTGTCTAAAGTTAAAACTACAAAGACAGAAATTATTCCCAAATTAGTGAAAGCAGTTTCATATAAAGTTCCAGGAAACAGGCTTTCGCCTAAGACCATTAAAGTAAAGTAAATTAAGCCAAACCATAAACCATAAACTATTAATTTGAAGTAATTCATTGCATCACCAAAAAAGTAAATATTAAAACGACTCCATAACCATGAATTGCACTAGCCAACGGCATGTATTTTCTTAGTAATGGTGTGTCAAAAAAACTCAAAACAACAATTTTTGTTATGTAGTATATTAACAGGAGTTGAGCGCCTGTAAAAGCCAAGCCTGTTAATGATGTCATGTCTAAAATAGCCCAGATTAGTATTGAAAAAAGTAAAAAATATTTTATCTTGTCTTTCGGGAAAAATATATAAACTAAAAATGCAAAAATGAATACCCAAAGCAAGTTATTCACAATTACATCTATGAAAAATCCAAAGTTAAGGTTCAATAGCTCGTAAAGCGCTTGATAAAACATGGCAAGCCTATAATAATTAGCAGTTCCAACAATATAAATTTTACTTATTAATTAAAACAAGTTAATTTGTTGTTTTTTTTTGTTATTTTTTCAGTCGATTATTTTTAAGCAATTTTTAAATGGATTGTTTTTTGTTAGTTTTTGTTTTGTTTTATTTGCAGTATTCAACTATTTTTTCATAATCTTTTATGTTGAACTCTTTTTCTGTTTGTTTTGTCAAATCTTTGATTTTTATTATCCCATTTTTCACTTCATTTTCGCCTATTGTCGTAAAAAACTTTATTCTTTTTTTTGTTGCGTACTCTATGTTTTTTCTTATGTTCCTTTCCATTACATCAAATTCAACATTAAGGTTTTTTTGTCTCAATTTTTCGCAAAGTTTTATTGCATAGCCAAACTCGTTTTTTGATAACGGCATTACTAAGAGATTTGTTTTTTGTTCAAGTTTTAGCTTTTTTTCAAGAGTGTCATATAGCCTGTCAATGCCAAGGCTTATTCCTACTGCTGGCGTGCTTTGACCGCCATAAACTTCTATTAGCTTGTCATAGCGTCCTCCGCCTCCGACGCTCGGTCCTTCTTTTACTGATATTTCAAAGACGTTTCCAGTATAGTACTCTAATCCTCTTGCTAAGCTAACGTCAAAACTCGTTTCTTTTAAGCCGTTTTCTTTGCAAATTTCAATCAATTCTGTTATTTCTTTAATGCCTTTTCCTTCGACTATTTTTTTGGCTTTTTCTATAGAGTTTTCTTTTATTTCTTCCAAAATTTTTGTTTTCAATCCTTTGCTTTCGAGTTCTTGTTTTACTCCTTCAATGCCTATTTTATCTAACTTGTCCAGTACCCTAAAACATTCTTTGACTTTGTCTTTTGGTATAGCGCATTTTAATGCTATTTCTTCTAAGAGTGCTCTATTATTGATTTTTATTATGAACTCAAGACCAAGGCTACGCATTATTTCTGTTGCTACTTGCAATACTTCAAAGTCAGCTAATACGGAGTTTGAGCCAATTATATCAATATCAGCTTGTGTAAATTCTCTGTACCTTTTTGCTTGTGGCTTGTCATACCTATAAACTTGGCCTATGCAATACCTTTTGTATGGTTTTGGCAAGGCAGGGTTTGAAGCAACTACTCTTGCGAGAGGAACTGTAAGGTCAAACCTTAAACCTAATTCTCTTTCAGCCTTGTCTTTGAAATAGTATATTTCTTCTTTTATGGCTTCGCCAGCAGAGCCTTTCGCAGAAAGCAAAGAAAAGTCTTCTACTATTGGCGTTTGTAATGGCTCATAACCATACTTTTCAAAGGTTTTTTTGCATAATTCTTCTATGTATTGTTTTTTTTGTGCTTGTTCTTGCACAAAGTCTCTCATTCCTTTTACTGGCTGAAACTTATTCATTCAAACACCTTTTTTTGTTAAGGCGACCACTGGGATTCGAACCCAGCCCCAGAGCTCCACAGGCTCCGATGCGAAACCACTACACCATGGCCGCCACTTAAAGAACAAAAAGTTAAATATGCATAAAAAGAAATAGAGTAATTTAGCAGTGAAGATACTCACTTTTTTTTGGCATTATAAAAAAATCTAATATTCATTTTAAAAATGTTGTGAAATTCAAGTCTTTACAAAAAATGATTTTTTTAAATCAATTGTTAAAAAGCAATTCATTTTTTCTTTTGTAGTTCTAACAATATTTCTCTGTTAGTTTCAAGTATTTTTTGCAAAAGGCTTTGAGTTGCATTAACTATTGCTTTTGTTTCGTTAATTTCTTTTTCGAGTTCGCTTATCCTATAGTCTAAGGCACTTAATTTAGCTATTGTTTCAGGGTCTATTTTAGGAATGTTTTCTATTTTTTCGCTTATTTCAGAAACGGACTTGTGAACTTCGCCTAACTTTTCTTGATGTTCTTCAAGTATGTTGTGAGTAGTTGTGTGTGCTGCCAATTGTTCTTCTGCAACAGACTTTATTTCTTTTTTTATTTCTTCGTGTGGCATTTCTTCTTCTATTTCTTCTGGTTCTTCACTTTCTTTTGTTGGTTCTTCTTTTTTTTCTTTTGGTACTTGGTCGGTTTTAGCGTTTTCTATTATTGTTTCTATTTCTTCGTTGCTCAAGTCTATGCTTTTCAAAGTAGCTCTTATTGTCTCATCGTCAACTCCTGTTGAGATCATTCTTTTGACGGTTTCTACTACTATTGGATTTATTGGCATGTTTGCACCTTCTCAATTAGGCATTTGTTTAATTTAAATTTTTTTAGTGCCGTCTTTGTAGAAATCCTATTGACTTTTAAAGTTCTTTTTGTTTTTGACTTTAAAGAGCTTTTAGTCATTTTTGCTTTTTAGTAGTTTTTTTTTGAAATAGTCTTTCTTTGGTTTCTTTTATAAACTCTTTTTTTATGTTTTTAGTAATGCAAAAGGCAGATTTGGATAATTATTTGAAGGCGGGGCAAATAGCAAAAGAATTGTTGGATTATGCTTCAAAAAACTTGAAAGTTGGTTCTAATTTGTTCGAGTTTGCGGAAAAAGCCGAGGCTGAAATAGTAAAAAAAGGCGGAAAGCCTGCTTTTCCTATAAACTTGTCAAGAAACAGCGAAGCTGCGCACTATACTCCTGCTTTTGAGTCAAGTGATGTAGTGCAAGAAAATGATGTTATCAAAGTTGATGTTGGTGTTAGTGTTAATGGTTTTATAGCTGACACTGCTAAGACAATAGATTTTTCTGATGAATTTGGTGAAATGATTAAAGCTAATGAAGAAGCTTTAGAAAGAGCAGTTTCTATAATAAAGGAAGGCACAAAAATTTCAAGCATTGGGGAAACCATAGAGCTTGCTATTAAATCAAAAGGTTTTAATCCAGTAGTGAACTTGACTGGCCACGGCTTGGCAAAAAATGATGCGCATACGCAACCAACTATTCCTAACGTTAAAACACGAGACGAAAAAGTAATAAGTGGCAATATGGCTTTTGCTGTTGAGCCTTTTGTTACTAATGGTAAAGGCCATGTAAGTGAAAGTGCAAGAGTTGAGATTTTTCAAGTGCTTGAAGTAAAAGGCGTTAGAGACAATAATGCGAGAAAAATTCTTTCTTATGCTAATGAAAATTATGGTAAGTTGCCTTTTGCAGAACGTTGGATTGCGAGAGATTTAGGGATTAGTGAATTTGCAAGGAGAATAGCTTTGAGAGAGCTTTTGCAAAGGCAATGCATAATGTCTTATCCTGTACTAAAAGAGCAAGAAGGTTGTATTGTTACTCAGGCAGAAACCACGTTAGTTGTTTTTGAAAGTAAAGTATTTAGGCTTGTTTAAAAGTTTTTTTTTAGTTCTTTGTATTTTTTTATTTGGCAATATTTTAGTTTTTGGTTTGTTTTTTTAAAATCTTTGAGGATTGTTATTTAGAGTAGCGGGGGTCCCGTAGCCAGGTCAATCGGAATAGGTTTAGGCCCTATTGGCTTAGTGCCTGCGCAGGTTCAAATCCTGCCCCCCGCAAAGCACTTTACTTTTTTTGTTTTCTCTTTGAAAACTTACTTTTAATGCTTTTTTTCTCGTTGTTTTTGTTTGTTTTTAAATTGTTTATACAGAGCTTCAGGTTTAGGAATTTATATATATTGTTTCTTTCTTTTTTTAGTCATGGAACTCTTTAAGCTCATTAGTGGTCCTTGGGAAAAAATTTTTTCAGGTAATTTTCAAGAGCATGACATTGAAATTTATTCTAATCCTGAAAAGATTTTGTTGGTTCTTATTTTTGAGAAAAAATTGGACGTGGTTCAAGGAGCCATAGTTGAAATGTATAAGGTTTTTTATGCTGAAGGTGACGTAACTGTTTTTACTGAGACTTTGCCTCGTGAAGTCATTGGACTTACTAAGCACGATGAAAACTTGACTTTAAAGTTTTTCCTTTTAGGTAGCAAGCCTTCTTATGTTCAGTGGTCCGAAGATACTTTTTTGGCTCAAACTGACTCAATGATAAAGAGGCTTGAGGCTTCTTCAAGCATGGTTAAAGATATTTCAAAGGCTTATGGGTTGACTTTGAAAGAGATTCATGAGTGTAGTGAAGAAGTTCGTAGTGCTTTTTTCACGCAGCCTTTGGTTCCTTTGTTGTTGTCAACTTCTTCTCATAAAATTTCTGCTCAGTACGAGTCTCAAGTTATTAGCCTCAAGTCGGATGTTATGCTTGGCTTGACTAAAGACAAGAAAAAGGTTTTTGAGCCTTTGTTGGCTTTTTTTTCAACAATAATTTCCGAAGGGAATGAAGTTGATAGAGCAAAGGTAATGCAAGTCATTGCTGAAAGTGCATTACTTGTAAATGTGCCAGTGATTTTCTTTGACTTTAACAAGCATTTTGTTGGCTTGGGAGAGGCAAGTAAAAACATTGTTGATATTGAAAAGTATTCTGTAGGAATAGACCCAATTGGTTTTCCTTTGAAAATTATTAATGGTGGCACAGAGTTGAAAGTTGACATTAATGTTTTGTCTTATGAAGCTGTTGCAGATTTGTTTAGGATTGGCGATAAAGATTTTGCGAGGGTAATGAACAAGGTTGTGGCTAATAAGAGATTTGCTACTTTGAAAGATTTGTTTGATGGGCTTTTGGAGTTGAGGAATGACCCTGACTTTACAGAGTTCGAAATTTTTAAGGCAATTAGAATAATGCGTTTGTTGGATTTGATGAACCCAAATATTTTTGGCGGTTATATTGATGTTGAAGATTTGGTGAAACAAGGTAACGCTGGTATTGCGAGGGCTTCGGTAATAAAGTTAGAGAACCTTAACGATAAAGCTTCTTTGTTGTTGATTTATTCTGTGGTAAAAAATGTTAGGAACTACTTTGCTGCTAAAGGTTTGTCTCAAGCAATAAGACTAATAATTAATGTTCCTAAAGGATCTTTGCTTAAAGAAGTTGATGGCTCAACAATGCTTTCAAGGGAAGTTTCTTCTTTGTTGATTGATGCTCAAGAAAATGGTGTCGCATATATTGTAGGTGCTCAACATTCTATTGATATTAATCAAGAGATCCGTTCTGATGCGAAAGCTAAGATTGATATAGTATTAGGCAATGATGTTGGCGTTCAACTAAAGAACTCAAGGTCTTATCGTGTGCTTGTCAGACCCACTTTGAGTAAAAGTCCTTCCTAACTTGAAAATTTGAATAGTGAGCTTTGTTTTCCGCCTTGCAACAAATCTTCTTTATCGTAACCTAACTCTTTAGTTATTTTGAGTACTGCTTGCAAAATTTGGTTTTCTATATAGTATTCTGCATCATAGTCTCCTTCTTTTACGTATTCTTCCATTTCTGCTTTGTCAGAAATTTTTTTGTTATTACCTTTTTTTACTATGAATCCTATTAGTGTTCCTACGTCTATTTTTTTTCCTCGTTCAATTGCTTTTTTTGCAGCCCAAACGTGAGGTCCTAAAGATTCGTATTTTTCGGGTCTTGCTTTTAGTTGTTTCATTATAACTAATTCTTTTTTTGGAACTTTCCCTGACTTTAGGTGTTCTATAACTTCTTTGGTTATTTGGACTGCTTTTGCCGGGTTTCCTTCTTTGAGTATTGCTTCTATCACTCTTTTTTGAGTGTTTTTTGCTATTGGGGCCCAATCATGTCTGACGTATTCAAAGCCTACTATTTTTAGGTTTCCGTAGTAGTCTATTAATGCATACTTTTTTTTAGCAGCCTTGCCTGACTCTTTAGTTACGAATATGCCTCTTTTGTAAAAGCCTTCTAATTCTAACTCCATTGCTTCTGGCAATTGTTTGTTTGTTTTTTCTATGAATTCTTTTACATTTTCTTGGTTTTTGTTTTGCGGAACTATAAAAAACAATGAATCTGTGTCGCCGTAAATTACTTTGTAACCTTCGTTTTCTGCTTTTGCCATTACGTCTTTTATGTAGTGCCTGCTCCAAGCTGTTACTGCTCTTGCGCATTCTCTGGAGTACCATCTTGCTCTTGCATAACCTAAATAACCATAGTGGCTGTTCAAAAGTATTTTCAAAGCATGTTGTTTTGCATTAATCGTTTTGAATTTAGGGTCTTGTTTTGCCATGCTTTTCGCTTCTTTTTTTAGCTTTATTCTTTCGCTCAGTATTTCTTCTAAAACTTCTGCCAAAAATCCTTTCTTTTTAGTGCAAAACCAGTCTTTGTCTGGAGAAATGTTGGTGTTTTTGCATTCTTCGTGATTGCATTTGAGTGTTTCTGGGCTAATGTTGTGTGAAATCATTATTGTTGGATGCAAAGACCTAAAGTCCAAAACGGCTATGTTTTCATGCAATCCAGCTAAAGGTTCTTTTACGAAGCCTCCTTCATAACTTTGCATTGATCTCGCTTGAACTTCAGCATCGCTTGGCTTATTAGGGATGAGTCTGTTGTGCATTGTGCTTCTTATTATGAGGAGTTGCTCCACCATTTGTGAAGAAGTCATTCTTGAAGTGTCAAAAATGGTTTGGTGAAGCATTGCGCATAATTGGAGTTGTAATGGCAAAAATTCTTGAGCTATTTTAAGAGTCGCTTCTGCGTCTTCTTTGTTGTAAGTGACTATTTTGTCTATTTCATTTTTATCCCATAACTCGTTTATTTGTTCTGAAGGCAGTTTTTCTTTAGGCTTTCCGAAAACTTTTTCCGAAACGTTTTCTAAATCAAATTTTAATAAACTTATTGCGCCTATCCTTGCCATAAATTTGATTAGGACAAAAGCATCTAAGTGTTGAGTTCCTACTATTTCAGAAGCTCTGTGCATTCCCATGTTTATTTCTTTTATTCCTGAAAATCCTAAATTGAAATCTATTTTGAGTTGTTCACATCTGCTCTTTATGTAAGGCAAGTCAAAAGTGTCTCCATTGTAAGTTACTAAAATGTCAGGAGCATATTCTCTTATGGTTTTAAGTAATTGTTCTAACATTTCTTTTTCAGAAGAAAATTTTAGAACAAACTTTTCTTTTGAGTCTTTATAAGTAAAGACTTTAGCTTCTTTGTTAGTGCAAAGGCATGCTAATAAAACAGGGTCTTTTTTTGGGTTTGAAAATCTTCCAGGCGAATATGTCTCAATGTCTAATGACATTATTCTTAAGTCATGACTTATTTCTTTTGGTTTTATTTCAATCAAGTCTCTATTTTCGGCAACTATTGAAACTCCTTGCATTGGTTTTAGTGCTTTGTCAATCAAGTATCTGTCAGTAAAAGGAATGTCAAATTCTCTTTTATCTGTAACGCCTTTAATGTAAGTTATTTCTTCTCTTGCTTTTACTAACTCTTGCGTGTTGTTAAAAACTACTTTTATTATTCCTTCTGCATTATCTTTTTTTACTTCTTCAGCTTCAATTGCTTTGAACGAGTTTTCAAAATAATGGTTTTTTATAGCTTCTATGCTTTCTTTAGGATTTTTTGAAATAACGTAAAAGTAAGGTTTGAAACTCTTATCTGAAAAAACAACAATCTCTTTTTCTGTGCTAACATAAACGTCTATTATTGAAGAATTGTTTTCGTTATGGTATGAAACGTCTATTAAAAGTCCTTCTAACACCTTGTTTTGCATGAAAAAAAAAGAAACAAAAGGTTAAATTAATGTTATTACTTTTATTTTTTCATGCCTCCTCATCAAAGAATGGATTTTCAACAGCAAGGGCCTGTTGCCCCGCAAATAAATAAGAGTATAAACATTTTTTCTAAGATAAACGAAGATATA
>JAWANB010000014.1:0-19056 GCA_038895675.1 Candidatus Iainarchaeum sp. | reverse complement strand
TGTCCAATTTTTTTCTATAACGCTTAGAAACCAAAGAGTTATTTCTTCTTCTAAAAAAATTATGTCTTTTGTCGGGTCATAACTTCCTAATTGTATTTGTTCTCCTTTTTCGTTCGTGCTTCCGCTAGTATCTATAACATGAACTAATATACTTGCTTTTGATAAGTCTGATAAAAATTGGTTTCCCATTCCTTTTCCTTCATGAGCTCCTGGCACTAAACCAGCAACGTCTATTATTTCTATTGGAACAAATCGCGTGTGATTATAACAAAACCCACTTCTTGGATTGCATTGTGTGTTAAAGTATTTGTCTGCGCATTCTACTCTTACAAAGCCTATTCCTTTGTTTGCTTCTATGGTAGTGAAAGGATATGATGCCATTGGAACATCAAGCATTGTTGCTGCATTAAACAAAGTGCTTTTTCCAGAGGATGGTTTGCCTACAAAACCTACTATCATTAATTTATTCGCTTTAGAAATAATTAAATAATATTAATTTGTTGTTTTGTATGGTGTTTTTTTTGGGTGTTTTTGATAAGTTGTTTGGTAGAAAAGATGTTGAAAAAGTTTCTAACGATTCTAATGTGGCTGGAAAGTATAATGAGCCATGTTCTCTTTGTGGAGCTTTAGGTGCTGATAAAAAGTGGGCTGGCAAGTATTGGCATGTAAAATGCTTGCGCAAAGGGAAGAAAGTCGCTAAAGGCATGCTTTGAATTTTATTAGTGGTTTTGTGCTTATTTGCTTAGTTATTAATTTTTTCTTTTTCAAAAGTCGCTTTTGTTTTTAGTCTATTGTTGTTTTTTTCAATATTTTTTTAAGCTACTTTTATTTTTTATTTTTTTTACACTTTGTAGAACTAATATTTGCTTTTTATCGCGTTTTTGTTTTTGGCTTTAGAATCTTTTTCAGGCATTTTTACTTTTTAGCGTGTTTTTTTTAGTTGTTATTTTTTTGGCTTTTTAATACTTTTAACTTTTCTACCTTGTTTTACCTTTGTTTTATTTACACTCTCCCATAAATATCCTCGTATCTTTTTATGTCGTTTTCATCAAAGTGTCCAAAAGATATTTCAAGAAACCTTGCTGTTTTTGTGGCTGATATCCTGTGCTTTGCTTTTTTTGGAACTATTACCATTTGCCCTGTTTTTAGTTTCTTTTTTTTGCCGTTGATTTCTGCTATTAATCCTTCATCAAGTGCTACCCATAGTTCTTTTCTTTTTTCGTGTTTTTGCAGAGATAATTTTTGGTTTTTGTTGACTGTTATTATTTTCACTGTTGTTTTTTCGTTTAACGTATATTGTTCAAATTTTCCCCATGGTTTTTTTACTTTCAATATTTTTTGCATTATCAAATATTATGAAAAGAGTTATATAAATGGTTGCGCAGTTATTATTTCATGTTGTCTTGGTTTGATTTCCTTAACATTTTTTTAGGTAGAAAAAAAATAGATTCTTCTCATTTTAGCTTTGACTTAAAGTCTTCGTTGATTCCTTTTGCAAAGTCTTTTTTTCCAGGTGTTTTGCTTTTTTCTTTTGAGGTTTTTATTGTGTATTTAATTTTTTTGGCTTTTTCTGAGCCTTTTGTTTCTTTGCTAAAAAAAGGTTTGCTTGGTCTTTTTGTTATCGTTGTTTTGGTTTTTTTGTTTTTTGTGATTGAGTTTTTATTTTACTATGTTTGGGCTTTATTACATTATTTTGTTGGCAATTTTTTTTGTAAGTCTTATGTTAGTCGTGAAAAATTTGTTTTAAGTTCTCTTTATCTTTTTTCTTGCGTAAATTTTGTCAAAAAATTGTTGTTGGCTATTCCTGTTATTGGTTGGCTTTTGTGTCCTTTTGTTTCAATTTATTCTGTTTACCTTTATCAAGGTTTTATTCAAAGGTTTTTCGGAACTACTAACGTAAAAACTTGGATTATCATAATTTTTATGCTTGTAGTTTTGTTTACTTTTTTGTTGGTGTTGTCTTTAGTGTGTTTGTTGTTAGTATTTTCACTAAAGTTGTCGTGGCTTAAAATTCTCTAAAGTGTATTTTTGAGCTACTCATTTTTTTGTAAAAATCGTATTCTTTCTTTTTGTCTTTGTTTAAGTAGAAAAAGTGGTCTAATCCAAACCACATGGCAAACCATCCTGCTGGTTCTATTATTGCTATTAATATTGAGTACCAAAATATTTTGTCTAAGTCAAAAAACCTTAGTTGTGTTGCTGTTATCATTAGTCCAATGCCTATTATAGTTAATGCTATTCCTTTGTTTCTTATTTCGTTTAATTCTTTTTCTAATGTTTTTTCGTGTTTTTTGAAGTGGTCGTGTAGTCTTTTTTTTATTATTTCTTCTATTGCTGTGCTTCTTTTGTCTTTTTTTATTAAAAATTTTACTTCTATGTTTTCGTGTTCTTTTCCTGTTATTGCTTTTTTTGCTGTTATTAAAAAATCGTCAGATATGCTTCTTTGCGAATAGTGTCTTGCGTCAAAGTCTGAGAATATGAAGTCGTAATCGTCTATTTTGAATGATACTTCATAACTTGTTTGTATTTTGCTTTCTTCTTTCATGATTATTATTTTAGTTTTTTGGTTATTAATTGTTTTGCCTTGCTTTGCTTTGTAGAAATATTTTTTTCAAATCGTTTTTTTTGTTTTCAATTTTGTTTTTAATCCTATTAAATTGGTTTTTCTTGTTTTGTCTAATTTGTATTAACTTTTGCAAAAATTTTTATTGTTTCTTTTATTTTGTTGTATGAATGGGTTTGTTTAGTGATGTTTCTGGTAAGTCTGGTTTGACTTTGAGGTATTTGTTAATTGCTTTTTTTCTTGCTGTTTTTTTGTTGGTTGTTTCGAATTATGTTGCTTTAAGGGTTGGTGCCTTGTCTTGGCAATAATTTTTAGTGTTGTTTTTGCTGCTGGGTTAATTGGTAATGAAAGTTTCGCAGATATTATTTCTAAGTCTTTGCATGTTTTTGGTTTTGAATCTTATTCTTGAGTTTTTTGCTTTTACTATTTTTGATTTCTTTGTTTTTGCTTTTAAATTGAAAAATTGAATTTTAAGATTTCTTATATTTGTAAGAATAGCGTTTTTTCTATTCCTTTGTTTTTTTGAAATTTGTTTTTCATTTCTTTTATTTTTTTTGAACTTCCTTGAAGAATAAAGTAATCTATACATTTTTCTTTTTTTGTGCAGTAGTGATTTTGGATTTTTATTATTTTTTTATATTCGTGTTTTGTGTTTGAAACAAATTTTTCTGTTTTATGCGAGTGAGTTATTATTAGGACTGCGTTTATTATTCCTTTGATGTTTTTTTCTTGTTCTAATTTTTCTAAAGTGGTTTTGATTGTTGTTCTTATTGCTTCAGAATTATTTGCCTTTCCAAGAAGTTGTTTAATATTTTCTAAATCTTGAATGTTTTTTTCTGACAACGAAATGCTAATTATTTTCATAATTTACACTTTGAAAGTTATTAAGAATTAAATTTTTATTATTAATCTCTTGTTATTAGTTCTGTTAAATCTTGAGGTGTTTTTTGTGCTTGAGGAACTTTTCCATTTGGTTGGTGGTTTTTTAATGGGTGTTGGTTTTTATCAATTTTTTTTTGTTAAAAAAGGAGAAAAATTTAATGTTGTTTTGGCTTTATTGTTTGGAGTAGTAGGCTATATCATAGTTGAATTTGTTTTCCATGGTGGTTTTTAATGAGAGTGTTTTTTGTTCTTTTATTTTTGCTATTAGTTTCTTCTTTTGGCTTTGCTCATGGTTCTCATGGCGAATCTAACTTTGAGAGTCCTTTTTTTATAATTGTTTTTGGTGGTATTGGGGTTGGAATTTATGCAAGTTTTGTTGAAAATAGGTTAGAAGGTTTAAGATTTTTCGAATTGTTGGGCAGTTTCTTTTTAGGTTATTATTTATTTAGTTTTATATTTAATTTGCTTTTTAAATTTGCTTTAGGTTAAGTTTGTTAAGGTGTTTTAATGGAAGTTTTCTTTTGGATTGTTTTAAGTACTTTTTTAGTGAGCGTTGTTTCTTTAGTGGGTATTGTTTTGTTGTTTTTTGGAACCAAGTTTTTTGATTCTAAATTATTTTTGTTAGTTTCTTTGGCAGCTGGTGTTTTGATTGGCGATGCTTTTATTCATCTTATTCCTCAAGCAATTGAGTTAAGTAATGATAATTACTTTTTAGTTTCTTTGAATGTTTTGGCTGGTTTTTTGTTGTTTTTACTTATAGAGCGTTTAATTCATTGGCATCATTTTCATGGTTGTGAAGAGGATTGTGAACATGAAAAGTCTTTTGGTTATATGAATTTGTTTAGTGATGCTATTCATAATTTTGTTGATGGTGTAATAATTGCTGTTAGTTATTTGGCTTCTTTTCCTTTGGGAGTTGCAACTACAATTGCTGTTATTTTTCATGAGATACCTCAAGAGTTAAGTGATTATGGTGTTTTGGTTGCTGCTGGTTTTTCTAAGTTTAGGGCTTTGTTTTTTAATTTTTTTTCTGCTTTGTTTGCGGTTTTTGGTGCTTTAAGTGTTTTTGTGTTTCAGCAGGAGTTATTAAACAGTTTGTATGTTTTGGTCGCTTTGACTGCGGGAGGCTTTATTTATATTTCTTCTACTGATTTATTGCCTGAATTACATAAAAATAGAAAATTGTCTTTTTCTTATATTTTAACTTTTTTTTTAGGCGTTTTGTTAATGTACTTGTTATTGTTTTTTGAGTAGCTCCAAAGGCCTGTATCCTTGGCCGCTAGACGACGGGGCTTTTAGCCCCGACCGGATTCGAACCGGTGTCCCAGGCTTTCTTCGCTTTTTTGTATATTCTTTCATTATAGGAAATTTTTTAAGGGAACTTCATTATGAATTTATGCTTATAACTTTCATTGATTTTAAAAGCCTTTTTCATAAGATTGTTTTTTTGTGGGAGTGTGGCTCAGTGGTAGAGCATCGCTCTGATAAGGCGAGGGTCGGAGGTTCGATTCCTCCCATTCCCATTTTATTCTGTTTTTTGCAGTTTCACTTTTATTTCGCATGCGTAAAAAAATTTTTCCCAATACTTCGGGAACAAATTTGTTAAAATGTTCATTAGTGTAAACGGGAATACTTTGGGCTCAAAAATTAGTTGGTTTGATATTACTTTCAGTTTTTTTATATTGTCATGAGGTTCTGGGAATGTGTTAAAAAAATTCCATGAAAAGTAGTGTTTGTGTGTCATTCTGTATGCAGAAGGGCTCTTGTAGTGTGGAACTCTTATTTCAACTATGCCTTTTGGTTTCAGCACTCTTTCGCATTCTTTGAAAAAGTGTTCTAATGATTCTAAATGTTCTAAACCATCTTTAATGTAAATATACTCTACTGAATTGTTTTTTGCGAATTTCCATTTTTTGTTTAGGTCTGCTACTATTTCCTGTCCAAAGTCTAATTGATCTACATTAATAAAGTCTTCTAAAATTTGTTTGCCACAACACAAGTGTAGTTTCATTCTAACTTTGTTTTTAGTAGTGTTTTTATTAATAACTTGTTTTTTTTATTTTATGTTTAAAAATCTTTTCGGAACTTTTTTTTTATCTTTTTTTTTGGTGCTTTGTTTTGTTGTTTTTTCTTTTAATTTCTTTTTTGTCATTCCTGATGTTGTCAATTCTTTTGCTTTTTCTTGGTCTTCTCCTTTGAATGTTTTTTTCCATCCTTTATTTCATTCAGGCTATGAGCATTTGATATTTAATGTTGCTTTAATATTTTTGTGTGGTTTGGTTGTTGAAAGGAAGATTGGTTTTAGGCATTTTTTGTTTTTGTTTTTTGGCGGTTCTTTTTTTTCAGCTTTAATGTTTGTCTTGTTTAATCCTTTTGATAGAATTGTTGGGGCTAGCGGTGGTGCAGTTTCTTTGTTGGTTTCTTCTTTTGCTATTGATTTTAAGAAGACTTTTTTGTTTGGTCTTTTCTTTTTTTTTGTTTGTTTGTTGTTAGTTCAAACGATTTCTTATAATATAAATTTGTCAAAGTTAGAGTCTAAAGTATATGTTGAGTCTTTGAAGGCAAAGGTTATTGAACTTGAGAGTAAAAATGATCCTTACGTTGTTGTGGTTAAAGAGGAAGTTAGTAATAGGGAGTCTTTTATTTCAAAAGTTGAGGCAAGTGAAGGTTTTCAGTTTAGTGCTAAGCCTGATTTGTTTGTGCATTTTTTTGGTGCTGTTTTTGGTGCTTTTTATTGTTATTTGTTTTTGAGAGAGTTTTTGTTGTATGGTCGTTTTAAGGTTGAAAGTTGAATTTTGTTTATAAAGGTTTTTCTGGTTGGCTTTTGTAATTATTTTTTTAAATAGTGTTTTATATTTCTTACTTGTTTTTATTTTGATTGCATGGGGGTTTTATTGTGGAAGTCGGTTATGAAGAGGACTTGCTTATTTTACCTTTTGACCATAGGGGGTCTTTGCTTAAGAAACTTTTTGGGATTGAGAACAGGCAACCTACAGATGCCGAGTTTAAAGAGTATTCTTCTTTGAAAATGATGGTTTATGAGGGTTTTTTAGCAAGTTTGCAGATGGGTGTTCCGAAGGAAACTGCTGCTGTTTTGGTTGATGAGCAGTTTGGTTCTGCAATTCTTAAAGATGCTAAGAATAGGGGTATAATGACTGCTATGCCTACTGAAAAAAGTGGTCAGGATGAGTTCAATTTTGAGTATGATGATTTTGAGTCTCATATAAAAGCTTTCGACCCTACTTTTGTCAAAGTTTTGGTCAGGTATAATCCTGCAGGAGATAAAGAATTGAATAAGAGGCAATTAGAGAGGCTGAAAAGAATTAGTGATTATTCTCATAGCATTGGTAAAAAGTTTTTGTTTGAGTTGCTTGTTCCTGCGACTTCTGATCAACTTGCAAGTTTTGGCGGTAATGTGAAAGCTTACGATTCTCAATTGAGGCCTAAGTTGATGGTTGAGGCTATGGCTCAAATTCAAGACTTTGGTGTTGAGCCTGACGTTTGGAAACTTGAGGGTGTTGAGAAAATAGAGGATTCAAAGGCTTTGGTCGTGCAAGCCAGAGCAAATGGCAGGAAGTCTGGTATAATAACTTTAGGTAGAGGTGAAGATGCTGAGAAAGTAAAGGAATGGCTTAAGGTCGGGGCAAAAGTGAAAGGTATTATTGGTTTTGCTGTTGGTAGGACTGTTTTTTGGGAGCCTATGAAAATGTTGCATGAGAATAAGATAACGAGGCTTGAGGCTTCTTCAATAGTTGCTGAGAATTATAAAACTTTAGTTGATTTGTGGTTAAAAGAGAGGAAAAATTAATTTGGTTGTTTATTAGTTTTTTCTATTAATTTTGCTTTGATTATTTCTATTCTTCCCGAGTTTTCTGAATTCATTTTTTTGTTTGTTTTTATTATTTGTATTTTTTGTTTGAATATTGGTGCGTTCAATACTATTGTTTCGTATTCTCCACCTTCTCCTCCTATGTGTATGCCATACTTTTCATTCAATTTTATTAGTTCTTTAATAGTTCTTTCATCAAGGTTTTTGCCAAGCCAAGCTTCAGTTAGGCCGTAAGCTCCTACCCCTGTAAATTTTATTTCAAACCCTTTTTGTACTAATTCTTCTAAATATTGTTTTTGGTTTTTTTTCCATAGTGGTGCAAACATTTTTAGTTTTAGTTTGTCGCAAATTTTTTTTACTCTTGCTTTTTGGTATTCTGATGCTAATGCTCCCACTCCTATTTCTTTTATTTTGTATTTTGTTTTTGCTTTTTTAATTGCTTTTTCTAGGTCTTTTAGTTCTTTTTCTTTTTCTCCTTTTGTGGTAAAATACATTATTGGTATTTTCATTGCTTTTGCTTGCATTTTTGTTATGTTTATTGTGGCTGTATGAAACATGTAGCTTTCTTTGTTTTGTGATTTCATTGTTATTAGGCATTTTACTTTTTTTCCTTCTTCAATAGCTTTGTAAATTACGTAAGTTGAGTCTTTTCCGCCGGAAAAAAGTATTCCTATCATGAATTTATTTTGTAGTGGTTTGTTTAAAATCTTTTATCTTTTTTTTTGTTTTAGTAGTATTTTGTGAATTCTGTTATTTCTCCTCTCAGATTTTTTCTAATTAGTTTTTTTGCTTCTTCTGGTTTGTAATTGCCTAATAGCCATGCGAGTTTTACAAATGCTGTTTCTGGCAACATGTCTTCGCCTGGTATTATTCCTAAGTTCATGAGGTCTATTCCTTTGTTGTAGACATTCATGTTTATTCTGCCGTATATTGTGTTTGTGGTCATTACCATGACGCAACCTTTTTTGTCAAGTTTTTCTATTATTGGGAATATTTTGTTGTGTTCTTGTGCTAATTTGTCCGGGTTGTTTCCCGGCATGTGTCCTAATCCTGTTCCTTCAAATACTATTCCTTTGTAATTGTTGTCTAAATAGAATTGGAATTGTTCTGGGCTCATGTTTATGTGTATTTTGAATAGTGCTACTTTTTCTTCAAAATTTGTTTTTATTATTGGTTTTTCGTTTGTAGCTTTTTGATAGTTCTTTTTTATCATTTCTATTTTTCTTGTTTTGTAATCTACTATTGCTATTGGCGTGTCGTTTATGGCTTTGAACGCGTCTCTTCTTGATGAGTGCAATTTTTTTGTTTTGCATGCCGGGAGTATTGCGCATTTGTCGTCAGAGCTTGTATAATGCATGCATATTGCTACTCCTGCAAAATCTGTTTTTGTAATGAATTCTGTTGCACATATCAGGTTCATTGCTGCGTCTGTGCTTGGTCTGTCTGAGCTTCTTTGTGAGCCTACAAATATTATTGGTAATGGGCATTTTTCTAATGTGAAGGCTGTTGCTGCTGCTGCTACTGCCATATTGTCTGTTCCTGTTCCTACTATTATTCCTTTTGCTCCTTTTTCGTGTTCTTTTTTTATTTCTTCGGCTATTTTGGCTATGTGTGAAAATCTTAAGTCGTGGCTCCAAATGTTTGCTAATAGTTTTGAGTTTACGTTTGCTATTGTAGTTATTTCTGGGAACATTGCTATTAAATCTTCAGGTTCAAATGTTGATATTACTGCGCCTGTTCTGTAGTCTACTCTACTTGCTATAGTGCCTCCTGTGTGTATTATTGAGACTTTTGGCAAGTTTTGGTTTTGTATTATTTTTTGTGTTTCTATTTTTCCTATTTTTTTTGTTTCGCCTGTTTTTTGTACTTTAGTTTTTTCGTCGCATTTTATTCCTATGTTGTAACCTGATTTGAGCTTTATTTTTATTATTTCTAAATTTTTTGTTGAGGGTTGTATTATTGTTCCTTCGTAAGTAGTATTATTTTTTGTTATTATGATGTTATCTCCTTCTTTTAGTTTGTTTTTTTCCATGAATTCTTTTGCTTTCATCTGCTCACTTTTGCTTTTTATTTATGGTAGGTTGCTTTATTTTATATTTTTATTTTGTGCTGTAGTTTATTTCTCCTGCGTAATTTTTTAGCATCATTTTTTCTATTTTTTCAGGTTCTTTTGTTTGTCCTAATACCCACATTAGTTTTACATATGCTGTTTCCGGGAGCATGTCGTAGGCTTTTATTATATTTATTTGTTTGAATCTTTGGCCTATTTCTGTTTTGTAACTTGTTTTCCAATATTTTCCTAGCGGTGTATTGCTTGTCACGACCACGGGTGCTTTTTTTTTGTTTGCGTATTTTATTGCTTCTTTTAAGCCGGTGTCTATTAGTGGTAAGTTTCCTAATCCAAATCCTTCTAATACTATTCCTGTTGCGCCGTTGTTTATTAGGTTTATCAGTCTTTTTCCTTCAAAGCCTGGGTAGACTTTTACTAGTGCAACTTCTGTATCTATTTTGCTGTATAGTTTTGGTTTTGTTTTTGTTCTTTTTCTATAATTAGTTTCTTCTATTGTTATGCTTTGTTGTAATGTTCCTATTATTTTGTCTCCTATTGGTGAGAAAGCATCTAATTCTGTTGCGTTTGTTTTTTTGCACGTTGTTGCTTTCATTATTTTGTTGTTAAAGAAAACTAATGTTTCTGCTATGTTTGACGTGCCTGCTATTGTGATTGCGCCTCTTAGGTTTCTTTTTGCATCTGTGTTTATTTGTTCTGGGTCCATTTGGGAGCCTGTGAATACTATTGGTATGTTGTTTTTTTGTATCATGAATGCTATTGCTGTAGCAGTATAACTTAAAGTGTCTGTTCCCATTGTGACTACTATGCCATCGTAATTTTGCATTTTGTGGTATATTGTGTTTGCTAGTGTTAGCCATTGTTCTGGTTTTATGTCTGCGCTGTCCATTCTAAATAAGTCTATTGCGTCTATTTCAAAGTTTTCTTTTATTCTTTGTGTTGATTCGATTAGTTCTTTTTGGGTTATTGTGCCATAATCCCAATGTTCGTTCTTTAATTTTGCGCTTATGGCTCCACCTAATCCTATGACTAATACTTTTGGTTTTTTGTTGTTTTTTTTCATGTTAGCTAATAGAAATTTAGAGGGTGTTTTTTTAATGATTTCCTAAGGTATTTATTTTATGGTTTTTTTGGATGAGCATTTGGCAGAGCATAAGGTTGATAGGGATCTTGCTAAAATAATTTTGACGATTGCTGATAAGAGTAGGTTGGTTAGACAGGCCTTTTTTGCTCAGTCTGGTGTTTCTAATACTACTAACATTTTTGGCGAGCAACAAATGGAATTGGACAAGTTTGCTGACCATGTTTTTCTTACTGCCATGGAAAAGTCTCGTCTTGTGAGAACCGTTGCTTCTGAGGAGCAGAACGAAGTCATGGAGATAAGAAAAGCTAGTGGAACTTATGGTGTCACTCTTGATCCTTTAGATGGTAGTTCTTTGATTAAGACTAATTTGGCTGTTGGTACTATTGCTGGTTTTTTTAATGAAGGTAATGTTATGGAGAAAGGTGCTAAGATGGATGCTGCTTTGTATATTGTTTATGGCCCTCTTAGTTCTCTTGTTTATACTGCTAAAAATGGTGTTCATGAGTTTGTTATGGATTCTAAGGGTAGGTTTGTTTTGCGAAAGGAAAATATTTTGTTGCCCGATGGGAAAATATATTCGCCTGGTGGCCTTAGAAACGAGTGGTTTTCTTCTCATTTGGCTTTCATTGAGGATCTTGAGGCTCAGGGTTATAAGTTGAGGTTTTCTGGTGGTTTTGTACCTGATGTTCAGCAGATTCTTTCTTATGGCGGGGTTTTTACTTATCCTTCGACAAAAAAGTCGCCTGATGGAAAGCTTAGGTTGATTTTTGAGGCAAATCCAGTGTCTTTGATTATTGAGGAGGCTGGTGGTCGTGGAACTAATGGTTTAGAAGACTTACGTTCTTTAAAGCCTGCTTCTTTGTCTCAAAGAACGCCGATTTATGTTGGTGGTAAAAAGGAAGTAGACTTGGCTTCAAAGTATTTGGCTAAAGGTTCTGATTTAAAGTAAAATCTTTCAAATTTGTTTTTTTTGTTGTTTCCAGCGATTGTACCATAATATCTTTATAAACCTAAAACGGAGTTTTATCAGTGGAAGCAACAAGGTTCACCTCACTCCTCCCTTTTGCTTCCTTTGTTTTTTTTATTAAACCACTTGTTTTAAATAAAACTTTAGGTAAGAGTTTGTAAGGTGATTTTTTGTTTAGTTTTTTTTTAGTTGGTTATTTTTGGGATTTTTTAAGGCCTATTACTGAATTTGCGAAACAAATTGATTTGCCTGTTAAAGTAATAATTTTCATTTTGGCTATTTTCATTTTTTTTATTTCAGTCATGTCTTATAGGCGTTCTGGTTCAAGAAGGATTTTGTTAATTTCGTTTGCTTTTTTTTTGTTTTCTTTGAAGTTGTTGATAAAGTTAATTGACTATTTTTATTCTCCAGGCACTTTTCTTTCAGATAGTTCTGAAAATATTTTTGAGTTAGGAATACTGCTGTTTTTATTTGTAGCTTTGTTTTATGGTAGAAAAGGGAAAAAATTTTTTGCACCAGAAACGTGATAGCCAATGAGGTACCAGGACCCATTGGAAGAGGCTTTGAGACTTGAAATAAGGAGAAAGATTTATGAGACAATAAAAGAGAATCCTGGTTTGCATTTTAGAGAACTTCAAAGAAGAACTGGGATAGCTACTGGTGCTTTGCAGTATCATTTGGATTATTTTGTCAAGAGGCATCTTGTAAAGACTGAAAGAGAAAAAAAGTTTCTTAGGTATTATTTGGTAAGAGAAAAGTTTGATGAAACTAAGTTAATGTCTTTTTTGAGGCAAGACAAGATAAGAAAAGTTTTGTTGTTTTTGTCAAAAAGGAGGTATTCTACTTTAGAGAAGATTGTTAGTGGGACTGGTTTGAATGAGACTACTGTTCAAAACTACATTCATAGTTTAATAAAAGATAATGTTTTAGAAGAGAAGGCTTATTCAGGTAAAGTTGTTTATTCTATTAAAGAAAAAGAAAAAATAGCTGAATTATTGAGGTCTTATAGGAAAAGCTTTTTGGACAATTTGGTTGATGAGTTCGTTGAAATGTGGGATGAAATTTGATAAACTTATTGGGGTTAACCGGATTTGAACCGGTGTCGCAAGCTAATTTGCAATCTTTGTTTTTGTCGATTGCCCCAAAGCTTGTATGCTAGACCAGACTACACCATAACCCCTTTAATAAAAAAATTGTTTGTGAATAGTTTATAAAGTAAATTAATTTTTTATTTGGTTTTATTTTACACTTTGCTTTTTTTTAGGTCTTTTAAATAAGTTGGTCTTCTTGAGTCGCTTGTTATTATTATATTGAAAAGTGATTTTTGTATGCATTTGCTTATTTTTTTCTTTGATAGGAATTCTGAAGTGATTTTAAAATAACTTCCTAAGTCGTTTGTTCTTATTATTGCTAATAGTTTTTTGTCTTTTGTTTCGTTTAGTTCGTGCACTTCTTTCATTTCTAATAATTGTTGTGACAATTTGTCTAACATTCCTTTTTTTGGTGTAAATATGTGCATTGCCATGCAGTGTATTCCTATTTGTCTGTAAAATTCAGGGTTTATTATTGGTGTTTTTTTTAGTATTATTTTATTGTCTATCATTTCTTTCCATTTTTTTGTTATGGTGTTTCTGTGTAAATTTAGTTCTTTTGCTATTTCAATTATGCTTTGTTTTGGGTTTTGCATTTTTTTTGATAATATTTCATAGTGTTTTTCGTCAAATTTTATTTGTGATTTTTGTTCTGAAATTTTGAGATTGTGGGCTTTGAGTTGTTTTGTAATAATTATTGTTTCTATGTTTTTGTTCGCATTGTGTTCTTTTCCTATTTTTTTTGTGATTTCTTTTATTTCTTGTATTGATTTTGCGTAAACTTTTATTGCAAAGTTTTTAGATCCACTCGTAAAGGCACAAACGTGAACTTGTGGGTTCTCTAAAATTTTTTGCATGTATTCTTCCATGCTATGTTTTCCGTATTCAGGTCTAAATCTTATCCATGCTATTTTTGTAAAGCCTAGTTTTGTAAAATCTATTCTATACCTGTATGTTGTTATTATTCCTTTGTCTTCTAATTTCCGCATTTTGAAGGAAAAAGTAGAGGGGCTTATTCTGAGTTTTTTTGCTATTTCTCTTTCAGATTCAAGTAGTCCATTCTCAAGTCCATATCTTATTATTCTTAGTTCTAAATTAGATAATTCCATTTAAGTTTTTTTGTTGTCTAATATTTAAATTCTTTTTTGGTCATTTGCACTCTCCATTTTCTGGTTCTTTTTCTTCGTAAACAACTTCTTTGTAAATTTCCGTTGCTTTTATTCCTTGTTCTGTCCACTTTAAAGAGCATTCGTATGCAAATTCGCAGTTCTCGCAATAATATGGTGTTTTGCATTTTCCTTCTATCAGAATAGGTTTGCCTTTTGTTGTTGCTTTGCAATCTGTAAAACTTTCTTTTACTAGTATTTCTTTTTTTGTTGTTGCTATTCCTGCGTTTTCGCTTTGTGCTGTTATTTCTAAATAACTTTTGCCACTACTATTGTAATTTATTTTTTGTTTTATTGTTTTTTCTTCTTGTGGCTCTAATTTTTCTATTGTGCCTTGGTAATTTTGCTTTAGAATGTTTTGTTTTTCTGTTTCTTTTTTTGTTTCTACGAATACTTTTATTTCGTATTCTATTTTTGCTGTTGGTATTTTTCCTTTATTTGTTATTGTGAATTCTATTTCTGTTTCGTCATTTTTTGTTGTTTCTTCTGGTGCTTTTACTTTTTGTATTTCTAATTTTGCAGGTTCGTCTCCAAAGTATACTATGCAGTCGTTCATTATTTTTTTGTCAGTGCATCTAAAGTGGGCGTTTATATAGTAGTCTTGTAGTGCTTGTATTTGTTTTGTAGTTATCTTTAGTTTGTCTCCTATGCATGCTTCTGTGCTGGTGCATTCAAACCTGACGTTTGTTCCTGGTTCTTCGAAAACTTTTGCGTTGTATGCTTCGCCTTTGGTAAATTTTATTTGTTTTGTGCTTGTTGTGTTTAAGTTTGATTCTGCGTATTTTATGCCTGCTTTTATGTCTTTTCCTGCTTGTTTTGTTTGTTCTGTAAAGTAATTGTAAATTGTGAATATTATTATTATTGCTATTATAGTTGCTATTATTAGTTTTATCGGCGAATCCATTTTGGTCGCCTCTTTGGTTTTGCTAGTTCTTTTACTTCCCATTTCCAGAGTTTTTCAAGTACTAATGTTATTGTCATTCCTATTATTAGGACTACTATGAGGTCTTCTGTTCTGCCTGAAATAAGGAAAAATCTTTGGTTTTCGATAGTCCAAACTTTGAATAAAAACAATAATGTTATTGTCAGTGAAAATCCTATTAGTAGTTTTACTGCTTTTTCTATAGTTATGATATTCATTTTGCATTATTGTTTTTTCATTTAAATAAATGTTGTTTCTGTGCTTTTTTTGGTTTGGTGTTCGTACATTTCTATTATTTCTTTTTCTGTTGTGCTTTCTTCTGGTTTTTTTTCTCTGAATTTTATCATTCTTGGGAATCTTAGGGCATAGCCTGTCCCGTTTTTTTTCCCTGTCGTGTGTAGTGGGCTTTTTGTTATTTCGTCTGCAACTACTTCTATGACGTATTTTGGTTCTACCCATGCGTCTGGTTCTATTTCTGATTCTATTCTGCTTGGTTTTTGTTTTGTAGTTATTTTGCTTAGTTTTGTTTCTAGTTCTTTGAGCATTTCTTCTGTCATGCCTGTTCCTATTTTGCATATTGATTTAAATGTGTCTTTTTCTTGGTCGTAAACTGCTGTTAGTAGTCCTCCTATGCCAAATTCTGTTCTTTTTCCTTTGCCTTTATAATACCCTATTATTGTTACGTCTATTGTGTCTTTTAGTTCTCCTTTGTAGCTTCTTTTTAGTTTTATCCATGCGAATTTTCTTGCTCCTGCGATGTATTGCGCTTCTAAATCTTTTGCTATTATTCCTTCTAAACCTTGTTCTATGCTTTCTAAAAAGTATTCTTCTAGTTTTTTCGGGTCGTTTGTTTCTATGCTTTGTGTGAGGCTTATTACTTTGCCTTTGCTTATTATTTTTTCTAATATTTGTCTTCTTTCTTTGAATTTTTTTTCCATTAGGCTTTGGCCATCTAAGTACATTATGTCAAAGGCGAATAATTTTAGTGGGAATTCTTCTGCTTTTTCTCCTATATCATATTTTCTTTTTCTTTGTATGGTTATTTGGAATGGGTAGTATTGGTTAGTGTTTTCGTTGTATGCTATTGCTTCTCCTTCAAATATTATTGTTTTTGCTTTGACTTGTTCTTTTATTGCTTGTACTATTTCTGGGAACATTTCTGTCATGTTTTCTGATTGTCTTGAGAATATTATTATTTTGTCTTGGTCTTTGTGGCATTGTATTCTGAAGCCGTCTATTTTTTGTTCTACTGCGCATTTTCCTAATTTTTCTATTATTTCTTCTGCGCTATTAAGTCTTTCAGCTAAAGTTGGTCTTATTGGTATTCCTGGTTTTATTTGTATTTCTTCGAGTCCTTTGAGTCCTTTTTCTTTGAGTTTTTGTGCTATTTCCCCTAGATCCGAGTATATGTTATATTTTTCTTCTATTTTTTCTTTTATTTTTTGTCTTGCTTTTTTTTCTTTTTCTTCTTGGTTTTCTATTGTTTCTATTTCTTTGTCTTTTATTTCCGTTGTGTAGTTTATTGCCATGGCGTCTATTATTGTCGGATCCCCTATGCCTAATCTTAAGTTGCCTAATGGGAATCTTACTATGTATTTTGCTTCTTGTGGAGTTGCACTATTGAGTAGTTCTGCGAATGCTCTTAACTTTATTTCTTGGCTTCCTTTTCCTTTTGTTTCTGCTATTTTTACTAAGTTGGAGAATACTTTTTGTGTTGTTAGTTCTTGTTTGAAAAATGTTTTTTGTTTTTTGTTTTTTGTGAGTTCTTGTGCTACTATTCCTAAGTCTCCTGTTTCTTTGTATTTTTTTTCTATTTGTTCTTTTGTGTATCCTGTTGCTTTTGCTATTGCTTCTTCTATTAGCATTTCTCCTAAACCCGCTTCTATTCCTGCGTGTTTTGGCCCTAAAGAGCCTTGGAAAAGGTAAGTTATTTCTTTTATTTCTTCTTTTTTTGCTTTTTTGAATATTTCTGAAAGGTGTTCTGCTATTTTTAGCCTTGACGTAGTTGTTTCTATTTTGTTGAAGGTTTCAGCTATTTCGTGAAAAAGCATGTAATTGTTTTTGTGTAAAACTTGCTTAAAAGGTTGCTTTTTTTTTGCTCTATAAAATAACTTTGACTTTTAGGTTTTTTTAAGGTCTTTTGTTTGTTATGCTTTGTAGAAATCATGTTTGGTTTTTTAAAAGGCATTGACTTGTTTTGATAGACAAAGTCAATTTTTTGTAAACTTTTGTTTGATTTAAAAGTCATTTCTACAGTGCCTGTTTGTTAGTCGTGTTTTTTTTTACTTTCTATTTTTCACTATTATTTTTTGCAAATTTTGTTTTTTTTTCAAGTGCGTGTTTTGTCGTTGTTTGACTTTTTTTTGTTTTTTTCGATTTTGTTTTTTATGTTTGTTCTGTGTTTGTTGTTTTGTCTTCTGTTAACTCTATTGTTATTTTATCTTCTGAGCTATTGCCTTCAGTGTCGGTCACTTTTAGTGTTATTTCATATTTTCCAGGCCTTGTTTCTGCTTTTGTGAATGTTTTTTCAATTCTTTGTCCTTCGCCTATTTTTGTTTCTCCTATGAACCATTCTGCTTTAACTTCTTTTCCTGTTGGGCTTATGGCGTTTCCCCATAGTGTTATTGTTATGTCTTCTTTTAGTGTTTCTTTGTAGGTGCTTGCAAAGGCTTTTGCTATTGGGTTTAATTTGAATCCTTCAACCTTGCTTGTTGTATGTGATTTTTTGTTTTTGTAGATCCAAAAGTTGAACGTTAGTGCTCTGTTTCCTTTTAGTGGTATTGCTCTGTTTATTGAGTATCTTTCTTCTTTGTCTTTTTTTGTTCCAAAAACAAATTTTTTGTTTATTATTCTTGTTATTGAATCTAATAGTCTTGTTTTCAATTCTATTTCGTTATAGTTTTGTGATAAGTCTATGAATTGTCCTTTGGTTGCTGTTGCTAATTCTTGCATGTCTTTTCTTATTTCTTTTATTAGCCATTCTGCTGTGTGTGGTCCTTTTTCTGCATCGCATTCTCCACAATAAGTTTTGCCGCAACATTCAAATTTCTCTCCTGAATGGTGAAATGGCTTAAATCTACCATCTTCATGGCATTGTTTTAAGTTTGTTTTTACTTGTGGGTTTGTTAGTATTGGCATTACTATGTAGTCTGTTTCTTGCAAAACGCTTATTGCGTGTTTTATTGTTGTGTCTGCTCTTTGTAGTCTGCCATTGTTTATTAAGTCTGTGTCGCAAAAACTATCATACATTCTTTTTTCATAGTACTCTTTGATATCTTTTTCTGCTGGTTTTTTTAGTTCTTCTCTTATTTTTGGTGTTGATGAATAAGTTTTGTCTGATTCTGAGCCTGTGCTTAGTTCGTCAGAAATTGGGAATATTAGTGTTATTGTTGGTTCTGTTGAATTAATTTGTTTTTTTGGTATGTCTTTTGCAACATATGCAGTGCCTGTTGCCCAGTCTTCATAATATAGTCCTTTTGGTATTCTTTGGTAGTTTTCTATTTCTATTTGGTTTGCTTGTTTGCAATAATGTTTGCTTCCACTACTGTAGTTTAATGATATTGTGTCTTCTCCTAAATAATATTCGCTTTGTGGGTTCTTTAGTGTTTCGGTAAAGTATTTGTTGTAAAGCCCTATTCCTGGTTTTAAGTCGTTGCATGCTGCTGTGCTTGGTTGTACAAATTTTACAGCAAAGTCTCCTAATCCTTCATCTATGCATTTTGCTTGTGAAGTATTTACTTTCTTACAACTCACTTCTTCGTTTCCTTTTTCTTTTAGTATGTAAATAATTGTTTCTATTGCAATTTCTTGTTCTTTAAGGTAGTTTTCTATTGCTGGTATTACTTTGTTTATGTTTTCTAAGTCGTCAGCTAAACTTCTTGAACCATCTATTACAAATACCATTCTTGCTTTTACTTTTGGCGGTATTAGTTCAAGGTAATAGTTTTCTTTTCCGTATATTGAATCAAGTAGTTCTGAAATTTTTTTTTCTGCGTCAAGCTCTTGGTTATTGTATTTTATTTTCCCGTCTCTTTGGTATGCTATTTCTCCCATCATTTCTGCTATTGACATTTTTAGACTCGGTTCTGTTATGTTCAATATTTCTCCTATGTCATTTGCCGCTTTGTTTAGTTCGTAGTTTCTTCTGGTTTCTTCGTAGTTTATTAGTGAATGATTCATGTTGTTTATGTTTATTATAAACCAGCCAGACAAGACCATTAGCACTATTGCTACTGCTGAAATAATGTTTGAGCCAGTGCTCATTGTTTTACCTCATAGCATAAAGTTAGGGTGCCTAAGCATTTATTTCCTTTTTCGTCAGGTATGCTAATATAGTATGGTAATTTTGTAGTACAATTGTCTGTTTTTCCAAATTCTTTTTTTAGTGCTTGGCATTCAAAGTTGTTTAATATTTCTATTATGTACCCTTCTTTTCTTTCTAAGTTGCAAAAACTTGTTGTTTTTGTTTGTATGTTTTGTTTTGT
>JAWANB010000013.1:15844-21190 GCA_038895675.1 Candidatus Iainarchaeum sp. | reverse complement strand
CTTAACGAAAAACAATCAAAAGGATTAGAATACATAAAGAAAAACGTTTTGGAAAAAATAGGTTCTACAGGCGTTCAAGAAGTCTTAGAAACAGCAGTATTCAAAGTTCTAAAATACAAAGCAATTTTTCCAGGAGGCACAAAAGGATTGACTGACAGCCAAGGAAGAATATTGCCTGATTGCTTCTTAATGCAACCTAACGCAACAGCATTAGACTTTGCATTTGCTCTACACACGGACTTTGGAAAAAACTTTATAAAAGCAATAAACGTCAAAACAAAACAACTAATAGGAAAAGAACACGTACTAGAAAATGGAGATGTAATAGAAATAGTGCATGGAGCAAAATAAGTTTTAGTTTAAAGCAATAATTATTTCACTTTTAATTTACCATTTTTACATTCGAAAGAAACAATTGCTGGCAAATCCTTTTCTTGAACAACTTCTATTTCACAATTAGAACAATAATTAAGCTTGGTAATAGCATCTCTTATTGACCTAACACTCAACTTCTCTTCAGCCTGTCCACTCTTTTTTAGAAGCACAACACCACAATTAGAATCAACCAAACCAAAACTACATTGACTCCAACAAGAATTAAGTTTTCCAACAAAACCATAAATGTTAACTTCTTGAACTCCCTTAAAATCTTCTTTAGAAATAAAAAAGCTTGATATTACTTCTTGAAAATTCTTGAAATCAACTTGGAAAATAAAAGAAGTTATCAAACCAGCAATAACTATTGTAAACATTAAAAAACCCACTACTTCTATAGTCTGCATAAAAATCACCAAAGTTTCAAAGAGGAAGTAACATACATTATAATAAGAGAGAAAACTATCAAAGCAATTACCAGTTCTATTATAGTTTCAATTGTTTTGCTCATGTTCCAGACAACACTCCTTTGAATATTATTTCTGTAAAAGCAAAGTAACCTCCAAATAACAACAAAGAATAAATTATGAAACCTATCAACAAATTTTCATTTATAGTTTTAGCAATTTTGTATCTGTCAGTACCATTTCTTATGTTAGAAAGAAAAACAGACAAAATAACGACAGTTTCTATAAAGTAAAGGCCAACAATCAATTCAAGAATAGTAGGCGGAATAATCTTATCAATTTTAACTAACTCAAGCTCAATAGAAGTGCTACCAACAGCAAGCAAAACCTCATTAATTTTTTTCTTAATGAACTCAAGAGACATTACAATAGCAGCGGCCATGACCGTGGCAGTAGTAGCTAATAAAGGAGCCAAAACACTCGTTGACAAAGACACTATTGAAATAGTCTCAGCCAAAAGAGTCTGAATATAATCATCAAGCTTGTATATTGACAAAGTTTGAGATCTTATCATTTTTGCTGACTTTGCAGCACTCTTTTGCTCTATTTCAGTAAAAGTAACTATCCTTCTCAAAATTTGGCTCATTCTCCGCGAAGGAGCAATAGAAGGCAAAATTTTTTCCACGATCTCTTTCAAAGAATTCTTAGTATTTACAAGAACCTCGTTCATCGTGCTTATTATTTTCACGGTTGAATGTTGCCCAAAGCCATGACGCTTATAATCATTCACAACATCATCCAAAATACTTTCCATAGACCTATTCAAAGAAAGATAACTCGCAAAAACTTGTAGCAAATGTGGTATATCTCTCTCTGTTTCTTCCATCTCGAGCCAAACCTTCTCGTTTCTTTTAGCATAAACATAAGTCAAAAACTCTATAGCAACAAACAAACCAAAAAGCCCAGACCAAACAGCAAAAATAGAAACTAAAGTATACTCTCTCGCAATACCTTCTTGAGTAGTTAAATCGATAGAACTTATGTGCAAAATAGGCCAAATAAAAAACAAAAAAACTATGCCTAAAGCAGCAAAATACCAACCTTTAGGAATTTCTCTAAACTTAGGACTATTCTTAATATCAATAGTATTAACCTGAACCCTATTACTCGCAAAGTTCATTGCCATCAAAAGAAGCATTGCAGGAAAAAAAATCACGTAAACAAAAACAAGCAAAGCAACGTTAGCAAGCTGAGGCAAAAAAATTGTTATCAAAGGCAACATAATGAGAGACATCATTGGAATCATGACGCCTATAGAAATCAATGTCTTAGTTTGATTTGAAAGCATTTCGGTAGATCTTTTACCTGAATCATAATAACTCAAAATAACTGTTTCAATAACTTCATTTATTATAGTATCGCGTTCTTCATCCAAAGCTTGAGTTGCTGTTTGAAGCAAATTCAAACCTTTGACAAACTCTGGATTAACTTTCAACCAAATAGGAATGTAATGCTCAAAGGCCTCTCCTAAAGTAGAGTATTCTTTTGAAGACAATTTTTCAGTAATATCTCGAAACTGCTTTCCTAAAACACCGCCTAAATTTTCTGACACGTTTTTCAAAGCAGCTTCCATGCTAGTATTCAAAGAAATATAGTTAGATAGTTCAAGCAAAGCTTGTAACATTTCTTCCCTAAAAGACATTATCCTTTGGGTATACTCAATGCTAGTAGCCCAAACTATAGCACCTAAAGGAATTACGATACTAACAAAACCAAAAATAAAAGGAACTAAAGGAACAAAAAAAGTCAATAATGCCAAAAAAGCAAAAACAAAAAAATATATTACAGAACCAGAAGCCACTTCTTTGGAAGTATAAGGAAATTCAACCAATTCAAACTTTTGATCCCAACTCTTTATGTAAGGCATTAAAGGAAATTTTCGCCCTAATTCATAAACAAAATCAAAGTACATTTGCCTTACCTTCTCGTTCTTACTTTTTTATTTTCATACTTGTTATTGTTTTTTGCCAAACTTCTCAAGCTCGGCAATAAATTCTTTCTTGAACTGAGCCTCTTGAGTTTTGCTCTCGAAAGGATTGATTTTATCAAAAAGCTCAGCATAAATTACATTAGCTCTAATAGTAAACTCGGCCTCAAGCATTTGATCATTATCACCGAAAAGTCTCAAATACTCATTCTTAGCCCAAGCCCTCAACAAAATATCTTGAATCGCGGAATTGTAATTCTTATAACCATGGCTTTTAGAAATTATTTCATTAATCAAAATAGACTTGCCTTGCAACAAAACGTCAGTAGGCTTCAATGAATCTGTTTTAGGATCATAAAGTAAAAGGTCTTGAAACTTAGGTTCTTCTTCCCAATCTTTCAATACTTCGGTCACTTGAGTAACTCTTCTTACTCTATGCAAACCGCTAGCACTCTTTATTTGCTTTACTATAACAATCAAATCAGTCACTTTAAAAGAACCTTTTTTAACTCCCAAATCATTTACCAAACGATCGTAAACACCATAAGGATTATCAGCATGAATTGTTCCAGCAACTGTCATAGACATAGCACCAACACGCATTGCCTCGTAAAGTATCTTAGCTTCCTCAGACCTAACTTCACCCAAAATTAGACAAGAATCACCTAACCTCAAAGAAGTCCTCAAACCATGCTCAAAAGGAATCTCTAAACCTTCTTTCATCAAAGCAGACCTAACTTTCAAAGAAAGCAAATCATAACCCAAAGCCTTGTATTTATCAACAGCCAATTCTTGAGTATCCTCAATAGTAATAATCCTATACTTAGGCAAAATCTCAAGAATAATAGCGCCTAACAAAGAAGTCTTACCAGATCCTCTCGGACCTGCAACTAAAAAAGTTCTACCGTGAGCAACGGCAAAAGACATTAAGCCAGAAAACCAATCATTGACAGCTTTATTCTTCTGAAACAAAGATAAAGTCCAAGGATTTTCTCTATGCTTCCTAATACTATAACCAATGCCGTGCACAGAAAAAGGTTGAACAACAGCCTCAACTCTCGCCCTTTGCCCTTCAACAAAAAGCTCCCCGTCAAGTTGAGGCTGAGCCTTATTAAGAGGCCTACCTGAAGTTATTTTCAAATAAGTAGCCAAATAATCTAAAAAGTCAATAGACGGATAAATGTTAGTCTGACATTCTTCAAACTTTTCATGAATAATTATGAAAGGAGTTTGAAATTCAGGCGGATTAATGTTAATTTCTTGCACATGAGGATCCAACAAAAGATAATCAAGAATACCGAGCTTCTTAACCCAAGTCTTAAGAGACTCGTCAGAAAAATCACGCTTCTCATACATTTCATGAAGCTTTTTCAACTCAGCAAAATTTTTGTCAAGCTTAGGAATATCAATAACATAAATGCTCCTCAACAAACCCTGTTGCTCCAAAATAGTAACCTTAGCATCTCTCACATAATAAGTGTCAAGGACTTTACCAGAAATAGGTTTAATCAAAACATCAACAAAGAAAGGATAAACAACAAAATCATTTTCTTTCAAATAATGCTGTTTAGTATAAAGCTTGTTTTTATAAATTATCAAATCCAAAGACTCGTTAGGCTTAACACACGCCCTACATTGGGAAAAAGAAATATCGTTCAAACCATCACAATTCTCACAATCCCTTACAACATACTTCAAACATTCTCACCCGCAAAACCAATTTTACTATCAGGAGACAAATTAGAAGGAGTTATGCCCAAAGACTTCTCCAAACCATTAATCCTTTTACCAACAGACCCAATGAGCTCAACACAATTCAAGAAAATATACTTGAAATTGTAAGTCCTAGTCTCAGACTCTATTTTCTCAATTCTTGCAATACGCTCCATCAAATCCTTAGTATCAGAAAGATTAGCCAAAGAAACAATGGAATTCTCAAGCTCAGAAAACTTAGCATCTATTTCCTCAAGCATAGAAGAATAAAGACTAATCTTAGCATCAATTATTCTAAGTCTCTTCTCAAGAGACTCCACTCTTTTAATTCCTTCTTCAAGAGCAGCCTTAGATTGACCACCATGCTCAAGAAAACGCGTTAACTTTAAAAGCTTAGACTCAAACAAATTAATTTGACTTTGAATAAAACGCATGGCCTCTAAAGTATCAAGATCAACATTAGACTTCAAAACAACAAACTCATCTTGCTTTTCATCAAAGGTCTTAGCAAACTGCTTCTGAGAAAGAACCATAAAAATCACTTTTTCTTAAACAAATCGCTTAGCCAAGAAAAAAAACCAGGCTTTCTTTCAACAACACTATTATTAGCAACTGAGTTTTTCGCAACATTAGAACCCTCTTGAGAAACTACTTTTTGCTGTAAATCAACATTACTCTTTACAACAGCCGCCTCAAGAGCCTTTACCCTTTCATCAAGCTTTTCAAGAATATTTATGAAAGAAACCAAAGTCTGTTTCGTCTCAGACAAAGAAACTTGATCATAAAGCTTTTCTAACTGATCAACCTTATTATAAAGAGACTCAAACTGAGCCTTAGAAAGCTTTCCAGCATAAATGTTCCTCA
>JAWANB010000013.1:9830-15744 GCA_038895675.1 Candidatus Iainarchaeum sp. | reverse complement strand
AAAGAAACCAAAGTCTGTTTCGTCTCAGACAAAGAAACTTGATCATAAAGCTTTTCTAACTGATCAACCTTATTATAAAGAGACTCAAACTGAGCCTTAGAAAGCTTTCCAGCATAAATGTTCCTCAAATCCTCTTCTTTCTGCCTTAACTCATTCATCTTAGCCATAAAAGACTGAAGATTATTATCAAGATTCTCAATGCCATGCTGAACACTATCAAGCTTATTAATAGTGTCAGTTGCCTCAGCCAAAGGAACACCAACAGAAACAGTGTTCTCCAAACTATTTATCTTAGCATTCAAAGCATCAAGCTGAGCCAAAATGTGCTGATGCTTTTCAGCTAATTTAGGGTCTTGCTGCTTCGAAGCAGAAATAGTATTCAAATTACTTATAATGTCAGCCAAAGAAGACTTGAGTTCTGCAGTAGGGTTAGAGTCAGGAGCCATGAAGATCAATAAATAAACTACTTTATAAAATATAAATCAAATCGTCAAACAAAAAATTAAAAAAACACAAAAAAACTAACGCCTAAAATGCCTTAAAAAACCAGGAATATGTCTAAACAAACGATACTTGATTGCTAAAGCTCTAAAAAGAGGAGTTCTAAAAAGTTCATTAGTCTCAAAATTACGCCTTCTTGTCTTAAAAACCATTATAGAAAGCAAGTTATTATTTTTCAATCCATTTAGTATAGCCTTTAAATTGACAGACCCGAAAAGTGTGAAAGACCTATCAATTTTTTCAATTAAATCTAAATCATGCAATCGGTCCAAAGCTAATTAACAAAAAAACTTTTTCAACTCCAAACCAACCTGCTCAGCAAGCTCAGAAGCAAAAAAAGAATAACCCTTTAACTTGAACAAACTTTCCCCAGCCTTGCCATTAACATAAGCTCCAAAACAAGCAGACTCAAAAGGCTCAAAATCCAAAGCCAACAAACCCAAACAAAGACCAGCCAAAACATCTCCAGTACCAGCCTTTGTCATAGCACTACAACCTGTTTTGTTAACAAATACTCTACACCCATCACTTACAACGTCAAACTTTCCTTTCAACAAAACAACACAATTATGCACAAAAGCATATTTTTTCACAACAAAAACTTTTTCTTTCAAAGTTTTTTTAGAAAGGTCAAAACCAGACAACTCAAAAAACTCATGCAAATGCGGAGTCAAAACAGGTCTTTGCTTAAAAACAAAGTTTTTACAAAAACGCAAAGCATCAGCATCAATAACTAAAGGCAAAGAACACTTAGAAACAAAATTAGAAACCAAAGCCTTAACGCCTTTACCGCTACCCAAACCATTGCCAATAAGCACAGCATCAAAATTCTTTGACAAAGTCAATAGCTTAGAAACATGAGAATAAGACCAATTAGAACCACTCAACTTATGAACAACAATATCAGGACTATACTTAGAAATAACCCAACCTGGCTTTTCAAGAGAAACCACACAAGACAAGTCAACACCAACACGCAAAGCACTAACAGCAGCCAAAGCAGGAGCTCCAGAAAAAAATTTTGAACCGCCAATGACCAAAGACTTACCATTCTCGCCTTTATGAGAACTTTTCTTCCTTTTATATTTTGAAAAAACACGAAACAATTTTTTCAAACTATAAAAACCCACTATTTCACAACCCTTAAGATCTCCTTTTTCAATAACTCGCTCAACTCTTTCCCAGAAACCTTGCCCTTAAGTTCTTTCATAGCATCACCCATCAATTTACTAACAGCCCTCTCACTATCCGCATTAACTAACTCCAAATTGTTAGCAACTATCTTTCTAACAATTTCAACGACCTCTGAATAATCAACAGAAGAAAAGCCCCTCTTAGAAAGAATAAAATCAACAGACTTGGAAGGGTCTTTTACCTTCTCCGCCAAAACTTCAACGACTATTTCTTTTGGCAACTTACCAGAACTTATACTAAAAGCAAATTCTGACAAGTCAAAATCAGAAAGTTCATCAACTTTAATTCCTAAACGCTTAGCTTCAACCAAAGTCTCAAGCAAAAAAACAGCACACTTTTTAGCATCACAACCACCCTTAACAAGACTCTCAAACAAAGGAGCAAAATTACTAAACTTCATCTCATTAGCAAGCTTCTCATTCAAACCCCAACTTAAGTAAAGAGATAAACGCTCTTTCTCACTCAAAGGCAACAATTTAGAAACTTCAACAAGCAAAGACTCTGAAACTAATATACTTTGAACATCAGTCTCAGGATACATACGAGCAGCACCAGGCAAAGGCCTCAAATACTCAGTATTAGAATCTTGTAAAGCACCTCGCGTTTCTTCAGGAACGCCTTCAAAACAAAACAACAACCTTTCAAAAACAACCTTTAATGCTTCTAACGCCTTCTCCTTTTCACCAACAACCAAAACAAAAGAATCGTTATTACCACAACCAAGCAAAGAAAACAAATGATTCTTTTCAGACAACGAAATACCATAATTAGGCAACTCATCACTATGAATAAGCCCTTTTAAGCCCGTAGAAGCTCTAACATAACCTGCAAGCTCAGTACCAAGACGCCTACCTGGTTGAACCTCAAAACCAAGCAAATCAGCAAAACCACGAACTTTCAAACAAAAAGCTTGCGCCTTTCCAACCTTGACTTCAGAAAAAACTTTAGAATTACTCTCAACAAAAAAATCACTCACATTCACAGGTTCAAAAACCAAAGCACTCTTTGAAACCCCACGAGTCATTAATTCTTCCTTAATTTTAAGCAAAGACAATTGCCTTTGAACCTCACGCCTAACACACTCCGCAATAGACTCAAGACTTTGAACACCTTTTATCTCAACCCTCGCACCATTAGCAATAGAAACATTCAAATCCTGTCTTATAGTCCCCAAACCACGTTTCATTTTTCCAGTAAGCCTCAAAACAGAACCAATAGCAAAAGCAACGGCTTGAGCCTCCTCAGGCGAAGAAATCTTAGGCTCAGTAGCGATTTCTATCAAAGGAACCCCAAGTCTATCAAGCCTATAAACTACCCTATTAGAGTCTCTAAAAGTAGGCCTTGCAGCATCCTCTTCCAAAACAATAGTCTGAATACTTAAAGACTTACCATCAAAATCAATTCTACCGTTAGTAGCTAAAAGCAAAGTCCTCTGAAAACCAGAAGTATTACTACCATCAATCACTAACTTTCTCATAACAAAAGCCTCATCAACAACATTAGCATTAAGCATCTTACAAACTACAAGAGCAACCTTCAAAGCCTCATCATCCAAAGACTGAGGAGGTTCCTCATCAAGCTCAACAAGAGAAATAGTATCAAAATAACCCTCATAAGAAAAAACAAGGTTTTTTTTATAAGCCTCAAGAGCAGCCCTATCAACTTCACCAAGCTCAGAAGCAGAAGGCCTAAGAAAACGCTCAACAACAAAATCAGGTTTATCATCCCTCAAAATAGAAGGAGAACGAGAAAAAAGCTTGCCACAATCAATCTGCTGATGAATCTCAAGACCACATTTCAAACCAAGTTTAGAATAATCCACGTCAAACACAAAAATAAAAAAACAACTAAAAAACATTTAAAGGTATTTATTAGAAAAAAACAACGCAATGCTTTAAACAAAAATCATTTCTTAAACTTGCCATTAAAAAATCCTAAAAAAAGAGACAAATTAAAAAATTTTTTAAAAACTGATCTAAAACCATCCAAATAATTATCAGGAACTCTCAACCAAGCCCTTTCATGGAAATAGTAAAGCAAAATCTTCGCAAAAAAATCAATAGCGCCAAAACCTATAGCTAAAGCATGATCATTAGTAAAAACAAAAAACATTAAAGCAGTAAACAAAGAAGCCAAAATCCTGAAAGTAAAACTTTTTACAATAGTCCTGAAACGAGACTCTTTCATATTAGCAATAAAAACAAAATCAGAGTTTAAAAAAATTACTTCCTTGACTCAATCAACTTTTTAACTTCACGAGCATCAGCCTTTCCTTGCACTTTCTTCAAAACAGCACCAACCAAAAAATTTAACGCCTTAACACTACCGCCCTTAAAATCCTTAAAAGCTCTGTCATTCTCAGCCAAAACAGAATTAACAACAGCAACAAGATCAAAACTTGAACCAATGAGCAAATTGTTTTGCCTCAAATAATCCTCAGGTAAAATACCATCAAGAACATACTTGATCAAAGCTTGTTTAGAATTCCTCTCAGAAACCAAGTTATCCTTAATAAGCCTTGCCAAAGCACAAATACCAACAGCAGAAACCTTCGTCTGCCTCAAAGAAAGCTTATTAAAATTAAGAACACCAACCAAATCTTGAGAAACAAGACGAACAGCAATTCTAACATCAATTTTAGCACAAGCCTCAAAAATATCAGCAATACCCTTGTCAAGACAAATAACCTTAGCGTCATATTCCTTTATACCATACTCTTTTACAAGCCTTTTAGCTCTCTCCGAAGCAAGCTCAGGCAAACTACCCTTTAAATCTTTCAACCAAGCATCATCAACAAAAACAGAAACAAGGTCAGGCTCATAAATATAACCGTAATCCTCTTCAAATTCCTTAGAACGTAAACTATAAGTTTTACCAGAAGCCTCATCAAAGCCACGAGTCTCACGCAAAACTTTTCTACCCAACGAAATCTCTTCAGACTGCCTCTTCAATTCATACTCTAACGCGACTTGAACAGACCTAAAGCCAGTCACGTTTTTTACTTCAACACGATTAACACCATCAACAGAAA
Source organism: Candidatus Iainarchaeum sp. (assembly GCA_038895675.1). Taxonomy (GTDB): domain Archaea; phylum Iainarchaeota; class Iainarchaeia; order Iainarchaeales; family Iainarchaeaceae; genus CABMIU01. The sequence continues at coordinate 11,018 of JAWANB010000013.1, read as the reverse complement.
TGTTACAATCAGCCTTCAAAACAAAGTCAGAATCATAAACACCAAGATAATCCAAAATAGACACCAAAGAATCAAGAAAATGTCGAGCCATCAAAGGACTTTGAATAACTGGCTCAGTAACAATCTCAACCAAAGGAACACCAGAACGATTATAATCAACCAAAGAAAAACCATCACCATGAACCAAAGAAGCAGGGTCCTCCTCAAGATGCACACGCCTAATACCAATATTCACACCATCAACAAACAAAAAACCATTAGAACCAACAGGAAACTCATACTGAGTAATCTGAAAATTTTTAGCCAAATCAGGATAAAAATAAGACTTACGAGAAAAAAAGAAAGTTCTATTAACTTCACAATTCAAAGCAAGAGCAATCAACAAAGCCATGTTGACAGCCTTTTTATTCAAAACAGGTTTAGAACCAGGAAAACCCAAACAAACTTCACAAACAGCAGTATTAGGTTCAACCGACTTGGTAGGACAAGCGCAAAAAAGTTTTGACAAAGTATTAAGCTGAACATGAACCTCAAGACCAATCTTAGTCATTGCCATCACTCAAAAAAGAAATAACGTTATCATGAACCAAACCATTAGAAGCAACAAAATTCTCAGAAAAAATACTTGCAACAGAACCTTTAACATTAGTTACCTTTCCACCAGCCTCTTGAACAATCAACAAACCAGCAGCAACATCCCAAGGATTCAAAAAATACTCAAAAAAAACATCAGCAGCACCTTCAGCCACAAAACAAAAATCCAAAGCAGCAGAACCAAAACGCCTAACATCCCTACACTTGCCCCTTAACCTACCCAAAGACTCCAAAGTCTTTTTCTCCAAAACACCAGAAGCATAAGGAAAACCAGTTATTACCAAAGAATCTATCAAATGCTTATTAGTAGAAACTCTTATTTTTGAACCATTAAGAAAAGCACCCTTACCTAACTCAGCACAAAACATTTTATTCAAAACAGGATTAAACACAGCACCACAAACAATTTTAGAACCATCAAAAAAAGCCACGGAATGAGAAAAAAATTCTATACCATGAACAAAATTAGTAGTACCATCAATAGGATCAACGACCCAAAAAGATTCAGAAGAACCAATTTTCCCAGACTCCTCACACAAAAAAGAAGCACCCTTAAAATTCCTTAAAATAAAACGCTTAATAGCGTTCTCACAT
>JAWANB010000013.1:8512-9734 GCA_038895675.1 Candidatus Iainarchaeum sp. | reverse complement strand
CATTTCAAGTCAACCTCAGTAACCAAATCACGAACACCTTTCTTCCTAACAGAAAAGTTTTTTCTAAAATACCTTAAAGAAAATTTAGACGCTTCCAAACATGCACCAACACAAGCCTCCAACAAATTCATAAAGAGTCACCATTAGTTTCAATAGACTTCATAAAAGAAACAAGCTTTGAATCCACAAAATGATCGCCAACAACCATGAAACCTAAAGGCAAAGAATTAACAAAACCAGCATTAATAGTAGCATGCGGCAACCCAGCAAGGTTAGGCGGAACAGTACACAAGTCAGCAGCATAATTCTGGACAGGCGAAAGTTTAGCAATTTCAGAAAATTTTGGAGCAACCATAGGCATGGCAGGCCAAGCCAAAAAATCAACCTTAGAAAAAGCCTTCTTAAACTCCTCAATCAACAAGGTTCTAGCTTTCATAGCACGCAAATAATAAGCGTCCCTAAAACCAGACATTCTCACAAAAGTACCAACCATTATACGCCTCTTAGCTTCAGTACCAAAATATTTAGACCTAACAAAAGAAAAATAATCATTAAAATTACCGGAAAAATTCACAACAGATTCTTCAGCACCATAACGCATACCGCAATACTTAGCAAGATTAGTAGAAGCTTCAGCCATAGCAATCAAATAATAAACAGCAACACCAAACTTAGAATTCAAAGGAAAAGAAACATCAATAACCTTATGGCCAAGACTTTCAACAAAATCCAACTTCTTATAAAAAACAGACTTTATTTTTTCATCCTCAATCAAATCCAACAAATCAGAAGGAACACCCAAAACAACCTTGCCAACTTCAGAAACAGAATAAGAAAAATCAACACTAGTACTATCCTTTTCATCTCTGCCAACTAAAACAGAAAACAAAGCCTCAACATCAACCATAGACTTACCAATAACGCCAATTTTATCCAAAGAATTAGCATAATCAATCAAGCCATAACGAGAAACAACGCCATAAGTAGGAGTCAAAGAAGAAACGCCACAAAAAGAAGCAGGACAAGCAATACTACCACCAGTACTCTCAGCAATAGCAACATGCGTATGCTTAGTAAGAGCAGCAAAACCAGCAGCACCACCAGAACTACCGCCACAAGAACGCTCCAAATCAAAAGGATTCAAAGGAACTTTATCAGAATTAACAGAAAAACTCCCAAAACCAAACTCGTCTTGACTCGTTTTACCCAAAATAATTGCACC
>JAWANB010000013.1:1387-8415 GCA_038895675.1 Candidatus Iainarchaeum sp. | reverse complement strand
CCCTCTGACCTAACCTTAGCAACAGCAGTAGCATCAAAAAAAGGCTTATAACCAGAAAGAATTTTAGAACCAGCCTTAGACTCAATACCTTTTACACACAAACAATCTTTAACGCTAACAGGAACACCAAGCAACTTTCCTTTTCTGCCTTTTTTAATATCACGCTCAAGAGCCTCGGCTTGAGAAACAACAAAAGCCCTATCAAAAAAATTGAAATGAGAATAAACAGAATTCTTTTCCTCAATCTCATCACAAACCTTAGAAACATAATCCAAAATAGAAATCTTGCCTTCACTAACGCCCCTAACATAATCAACAACAGAAATCATAGCACACCAGGACCCAAAAAATAAGCACCTTTCTTATTCTTAGTATTAGAAAGAGAAACTTCAACATGAATAGGGTTTCTAACAACATCCTCACGAAAAACGTTTTTCATCTTATAAGGTTGAAAAGAAGGCTCAACATTAGAAACATCAAGAGAATCAATCAAAGAAAAATAAGAAAGAACATCATTCAACTCGACAACAAGCCTTTTGACTTCCTCATCAGAAACCAAAAGCCTTGCATTAGAAGCAACCTTCCTAACCAAAACCTCATCAACAACAACTTTGCCCATGTAAAAAACTAACCTAAAAAGTCTTAAATTAGTTTACCAAAAAACTCAAAAAAAAGGTCAAAAACCCTGTAGAAAAGATAAAAACAAACAAAAAAAAAGACTAAAAACACGACAGACAAACAAAAAAACAAAAAAAAACACTAAAAACAAAGACGAACAAGAGTGTACAAACAGAGTAAATAGCAAAATTTAATAAACAAAAAAACATTAACAAAATATGATTAAACAAAAAATAAGCACCGTTAAAAGAAAGATAAAAGGAATATTACCAAACATTAAAAGAGAAGCAAAAAGAACTGCAATAATAGTAGCAACAGTAATGGCACTATATCACCAAGCAGGTAGAATTGAAACTATAAAACAACTAGAAACACGACTGACGCAAAAACAAGTGGAAGAAGCACAAACATGGGCAAAAAGATTAACACCGAAAATATTTTACTGGAAAAGCGACTTCAAATTAACGCCTGAAAGAATACAAGCAATGAAATTTATAAACGAACTAGCAAAAGACCTACCGTGGGAAAAAAAAATCAGTATAGAAAAAGCTATACAAAGAGTCATCGAAACAATAAAACTCAACGAAAGAGAAATAAGAGAACAAGGAATGCAAAGCCTTATTGAAAGACTATACAAGGAAATGAAAAATTCCAATTGGCCACCAACAAAAGAACAAATAAACAGAATAATAGCTATCTTCGAACAAATAAAAAAGCAACCACTACAATTACAAATAGAAATAATGAAGTTAGCAAATGTAAAATATTATAAACAATAAAAAAATAGCTGGCGTTAGCCAGCCAAAAAAACTAATCGTATATGTAAATTGTTCCGCTTTTTGGAAAACCTAACAAATAGCTCGGCTTTTTGACCAAACTCAAAACAACACTTTCAACACCTTCCATTACATTGTCATCAATAGGTTTCACTTTAATGTCAACAAAAGGACTCCAAGAAGGAATAGTTATAGTATTACCAACGTAGGCATAATCAAAGCCGTTTATTGCAGAACCAGAAAGATTAAAGTCAACAGACAAAGGAAAGCCTAAATAACCATTCCTATGAATTCTAAATATTCCAACATCACCATACTCTGAAGCATTAGAATCTGGCACTGACAAGTAAACAGAAGGCAAATCATTATCATAAATAAAAACAGTAGCAGAATAAGGATTACCTACATAGTAAGGATTAGAATTAAAGTCCTGAGAAGGCAAAATATTTAAGTCAACATTCTCAGTAGGCTCATAATTGGCATCATCAACAGGGTAAACATAAACATAAGTGCTTGTTGCACCAGCAGGGATTATAGCATAATTAACTCTTGAAATATTGTAGTCCTGCCAAAGAACAGCAGAGCCTGAAAGAGAAAACCAGACTTTCAAAGACCTATTAAAATCAGAGCTAATGTTAGAATCTCTCACTATTTTGAATACACCTATATTATAGTATGATTCAGAAGCATTGTTGTCTGTCGCAACAACCTTCACCACAGGAATTGCAAAAGACAAGCCAACAAAAAAACCAAAAACAATAAATGTCAGCAAAAAAACTTTTGAAAAAATTTTTGAAGTCATGCAAAAGTTCACCTCACTCAAGTAATTGATTGTAAAATAAACTTCTTGGAACACTTAATATAATTATGCTGGAACAAAATGGAACAAACTCAAAATTAAACAAAACAACAAAAAACAACGCTGACAACTGAAAAAACCTTACAAAAAAGAGTCTTGCAAAAGACCTTAAAAGAACAAAACTTAACAAAACAACTACTCAAAAACACACCGAAGAAATGACTTAAAAACAACAAAAGAATAAAGCCTAAAAAAAGACCTCAAAAAATAATTTCTACAAACCGACTCAAAAAAACTCGCTAACGCACAAGTTATTTAACTATTTCTGAAAGCACTAAATGTATGCACAGAACACACACCTGCAACGAACTAAACGAAAAGCACGTGGGAAAAGAAGTTACTTTAGCAGGCTGGATAGATACTATAAGGGACCATGGAAAAATAAAATTCATAGATTTAAGAGACAGGTATGGCTTAACACAAATAGTAATAAACCCAGAGAAAAACGCAGAACTTATTGAAATAAGCAAAGCTTTCAGAAAGGAATCAGTAGTAAAAGTAAAAGGAAAAGTCAATGAAAGACCAAAAGGCACAGAAAACAAAAATTGGCAAACAGGAAAAATAGAAGTAGAAGCACAAAAAATAGAAATACTATCACTAGCTAACCCAATACCAATAGAAATATCAGATTCAAAGCAATCAAACGAAGACACAAGACTAAAATACCGATATTTAGACTTGAGAAATCCAGAAAGACAAAACTTTCTAATAAAAAGACACAAGTTAGTAAAAATAGCAAGAGACTTTTATGACGAACATGGTTTCATAGAAGTAGAAACACCAATGCTTGCAAAAAGCACACCAGAAGGAGCAAGAGATTATCTTGTTCCAAGCAGAGTCCACAAAGGAAAATTTTACGCATTACCACAAAGCCCGCAAATATTCAAACAATTGCTAATGGTAGCAGGGCTTGATAGATACATGCAAATAGCAAAATGCTTTAGAGACGAAGACCTTAGAGCAGACAGACAACCAGAGTTCACACAAATAGACGTAGAAATGTCATTTGTAGAACAAGAAGACATATTACAATTACACGAAAAACTAATGCAAAAAATATTCAAAGAAATGTTGGGAGTAGAAATAAAATTGCCATTACCAAGAATGAGCTATGATGAAGCAATAGAAAAATACGGCATAGACAGACCAGACACGAGGTTTGGTTTAGAACTAAAAAACATTACGGATGCACTATACAAAGCAGGCTTCAACGTTTTTGACAAAATAGTAGAAGAAGGAGGAATAATAAAAGCAATAAACGTGCAAGACAAAGCAAGCATAACAAGAAACGAATTGACAGAATTAGAAAACTTTGTAAAAATATACAAAGCAAAAGGCCTGTCAGCAATAAAGTTCACTAACCAAGGACCAGAAGGACAAATAGTAAAATACATCAACGAAAAAGCCTTGCAAAAACTCAAAGAAATAACAAACGCAAAAAACAATGACTTAATATTGATTGTCGCAGGACCAAAAAAAATAGTTAATGACGCATTAGGCTTTTTGAGAGTACACATAGCAAACAAACATGGAATGATACCAAAAAACCAATGGAACTTACTTTGGATAAAAGACTTCCCAATGTTCGAATGGAACGAAGAAGAAAACAAATTACAAGCAATGCACCACCCTTTTACATCACCACTCCCTGAATACATTTACTTATTAGAAAAAGAACCACTAAAAGTCAAAGCAAATGCATATGACTTAGTACTAAATGGAATAGAATTAGGAGGCGGATCAATAAGAATACACTCGCCAGAATTACAGGCAAGAATATTCAAAATATTAGGACTAACGGAAAAAGAAATAAAAGAAAAGTTCGGGTTCATGGTAGAAGCACTAAGCTATGGAACACCACCACACGGAGGATTAGCTTTTGGATTAGACAGAATAGTAATGATGCTCTTCGGAGCAGAATCAATAAGAGACGTAATAGCATTCCCAAAAAACAAAGCAGCAATCTCAATGATGGACGGCTCACCGAGTGAAGTAGAAGAAAAACAATTGAAAGAATTAGGCATAAAAATAGAACTACAAAAAAAATAATTTGTGAAAACAAATAAAGAACAAAAAAACACAATAATACTAATAATATTTATACTAACATTAATACCACAAAACAACGCCTACTACGACTACAATTATGACTACGATTATAATGACTACAACTATTACCTAATAACAAACCAAAACAACTACGATTACAACTACAACAAAACTTACCAACAAAACACCCAAACAACAGAAATAGACAAAAACACAACAAACCAAAACAGCAAAACAAACACAAATAACACTAAAATAGACCAAAAAATAAACGACCAAAACAACGACTTCACACAAACACCAAAACAAAACCCAGTCAACAACAAAAAATACAACGACACAAACACAACAATAAACGCAGATAACAACACGAGCACTATAAAAACACAAGAAAAATGCACAAACGAAGACAAAAATTGTTTAGTACAAAAATTAGACACAAACGAGTTAAAAACACAAAACGACAAAAATTATCAGAAAACAGATCAAAATAAAAACAAAACAAAAAACGAAGACACGAATTATTTATTTACAAAAATATTTGTTGACAACATACCTTTCATAAAAATAATAGACAAAAATGACTTAAATTACGAACCAATAGAAAAAGAATACTATTTATTCAATCAAGAAAAAATCAAAGTAAGAAAAGAACAAGATTATAATCACATAATAAGCAACGGAGCATCAGCAAAAACAATTGCAGAAATAACAAGCAAAGAAAACAAACTAATAGCAAAAAAAACAAACAAAGAATACGAAATAAATTTTAGCCCAATACAAGCCTATAAACAAAACAATATTACACCAACAGAACCTGCATTATTAGAAATCAAAGAAAATAAAGCAATCTACTTATTAAAAGGAAAAAAAAGCGGCAAACTATTGGGCTTGATATGGACAGAATATGAAATAAAAATAGTTATGGACGCAACAAGCGGCAAAGTATTAGAAGAAAAAAAGCCATTTTGGGCCTATTTGGTGATAAGCACATGAAAAAAATAATTACACCATTTCTTATAATTTTCTTAGTTTTTTGCCAAAACACCATAGCACAAACTAATTTTTCTAAAGTAGAAATAACACTCCAACCAAATGGAAACGCTAACATAAGCCTATTACTTCAATTAGACACAACCAAATCAAAAGAAATAGAATTAAGCTTAGAAAACGCAAAAATAAATTACATAAAAGACATAAAAGACAACTTAAACTTTAAAACTGAAAAAGAAAAAATTATTTTCTATCCAAACGAACAAACAAAAAACTACTCGCTAACAATAAACTACCAAACAGACAATTTAACAGAAAAAAAAGAAAACAAATGGAATTTCAAGTACTCAAAAGAAAGCGAATACGAGTTGTTAGGTCTTAAAGTAGCACTACCAAAAAACGCTAAAATAATCACAACAACGAAAGGCGCAATGATTTATGCAGAAGAAAAAGAAATTATAGTAGAATGGGACAACAACGAAAAAGAATATTTTATAGAATACCAATACATGCACGAAGATAAAAACGACACATGGATAGTAAGCATGACATTAGCATTAACACTAATTACTTTAGCAAGCATTCTAATAATTTATTTTTTAAAACAAAAAAGCGAAACACCACAAAAAAAACAAATAACTGAAATAGAAAAAGAAATAATAAAAGTATTACCAGAAACAGAAGCAAAAATAATCAAACACTTAAAAGAAAGAAAAGAACCAATAACGCAAAAAAGATTGCAAGCAGAACTAATGATACCAAAAAGCACATTATCACGAACACTCGCAAAATTAGAAGTAAAAGGATTAATACAAACTTCTGAAATCGGCAACACAAAACTAATTCAAATAAAGCAACCTAAAACTTAAATACTAAAACAACATTCATCTAAAGATGGAAATCAAACACAAAAAAGGAATAATCTTTAAAGAAAAAGAAGAACTTTTCGTAGATGCCTTTGGAATAAAAAACAAAAAAGCACTAATAACCCATGCACACACGGATCATGCAAAAGCAACAAAATCAAATACTTATTATATGACAAAAGAAACAGCAGCACTAATAAAAGCCAAAGAAAAAGGAATAGAAACAAAAGAAACAAAAATAGGAGAAAAATTTGAAATAGGAGAATTTTATTGCACACTACATAACTCAGGACACATATTAGGTTCAACACAACTCCAAATAGAAAATAGCACAAACATAGTTTTCACATCAGACTTCAAATTAGAAGACAGCATAATACTAAAAGGCGCAGAAATAATACCGACAGAAACGCTAATTATAGAAACTACTTTTGGTTCGCCAGAATATGTTTTTCCTAAAAGAGAACAAGTGTACGAACAAATAATGTTGTGGGCAAACAAAGCAATAGCAAACAACAATTTCGTAATATTAGGAGGGTATAGCACAGGGAAAGCCCAAGAACTAACAAAGTTCTGCAACGAATTTTTAGGAGAAACACCAATAGTTCACGAAAAAATATACGAACAAAACAAAGTTTACGAAAACCAAGGAATAAATTTAGGAGAATACATAAAATTAGACAATAACTTAAAACAAGGAAATATACTAATTTACCCACCACACCTAATAAACGATCATATGATATTCGCACTAAAACATCAACTACAAAAAAAAGTAGAAGTGGCAATAACAACAGGGTGGATTTACACGACAAAATACAAGACTTTTCCTCTCTCAGACCACGCTGATTTTAATTCACTATTAAA
>JAWANB010000013.1:0-1289 GCA_038895675.1 Candidatus Iainarchaeum sp. | reverse complement strand
AATACGTGAAAGAAAGCGAACCTAAAATTGTTTTAACAACCCATGGCTTTGAAGAAGAATTTGCCCACGCAATAAGAAAAAAATTAGGAATAAACGCAAAACCACTCTCTAAAGCAGAACAAAAAACATTACAAGAATTCTAAAAAAAAATAACAAAAACTGAAAACTAAAAAAACACAAAACAAAAAAAAAGCAAAAAATGTCTTTAAAAGTCAAAGAAAAAACGCTAATGAAAATAATAACTAAAACAAAAATACGACAAAAAAAACAAAAGAGTAAAAAACCAATAAAGTCACAAAAACTAAAATTTTTAATCCGAATTTAAAAGCCTTTTCAAAGCTAACTAATTAATGAAAAAAACAATAAAAACAAAAATAGCCGAGCCTATGACCGCATTATTTTTAGTCGTCCTAATAGACATGATAGGCTTTGGAATAGTAATACCATTGTTCGCACCAATGCTTTTAGGCCAAAACCATATATTGCCAGAACTGAACGAACAAACAAGATCAATGATTTTAGGCCTAATGATAGCCACATACCCAATAGCACAATTCTTTGGAGCACCAATAATAGGCGGCTACTCCGACAGAGTCGGAAGAAAAAAAGCATTATTAATAACAATAGCAGGAACGGCAATAGGTTACATTGCATTTGCTATAGGAGTAATGATGAATAACATACCCATAATGTTAGCAAGCAGAATATTAGAAGGCTTTATGGGAGGCAACATAGCAGTAGCATACTCGGCGATAGCAGATATTAGCGAAGAAAAAAACAAAGCAAAAAACTTTGGCCTAATAGGAATGGCTTTCGGCATAGGACTAATAATAGGACCATTCATAGGAGGAAAATTAGCGGACAACACTATAACACCAATCTTCAATTACTCAACACCATTCATTTTCGCAGCACTACTAAGCTTTCTAAACCTAATAATAATACATTACTACTTCAAAGAAACCATAAAAGAAAAAGTAAACAAACCAATAAACGCACTTACAGGAATAATAAACCTCAAAAAAGCCTTTGAAATCAAAAGCCTTAGAACAATACTAATAATAGCCTTCTTACTTTCTTTTGGCTTCAGTTTTTTTGCACAATTCTCACAAGTATATTGGGTAAAAAAATTCCAAATGACAGAAGCGCAAATAGGAGACATCTTTGCATGGACAGGATTATGGATAGCAATAACGCAAGGAATAATAAACAGAAAAATATCAACAAAATTCAAACCAATCAAAGTATTGTCATTTTCACCATTAATGCTTTCAATAGCACTTTTCTTA
>JAWANB010000012.1:0-21276 GCA_038895675.1 Candidatus Iainarchaeum sp. | reverse complement strand
GATGGCTTTGTCAAAGACACGAAAGACCCAGAGCCTTTGGTTGAAAAATTTAAGGCTTTTAATTGGAAAGTCTTAGAATGCAATGGCCATGATGTAAAAGACTTAGTTGAAAAACTCGAGAAAGCTAAAAATGACAAAGAGCCTACTGCTTTAATAGCAAAGACAATAAAAGGCAAAGGCGTGAGCTTTATAGAAAATAGCCCGGAATGGCACGGAAAAGCTTTGAACAAGGAAGAGTACGAAAGAGCAATAAAGGAGCTTGAAAATGAACGAATATAAAAAAGGAGACAAGGTTGCTACGAGAGATGCTTACGGAGAAGCATTAGCTAAGCTAGGGGAAATTCATGAAGACATAGTCGTGCTTGACGCTGACTTGGCTAAAAGCACAAAGTCAATAGTCTTTGGAAAAAAGTTTCCAGAAAGGTTCAGGTATATTGGCATATCAGAAGCTGACATGGTTTCAATGGCAGCAGGTCTTGCAAGGTGCAACAAAGTTCCTTTTGTAAGCTCTTTCGCAAGCTTTCTAATTAACAGAGCATTAGATCAGATAAAAGTGAGTATAGCGTACTCAGAAACAAACGTAAAGATTGTAGGAAGCCATGGCGGGATAATGACAGGCCAAGACGGACCCACAGGTCAATCAATACTTGATTTAGCTATAATGAAATGCATGCCAAAATTTAAAGTTTGCACGCCGTCAGACTATTACGAATCAATTGCATGTACTTTTGAATTGTACGAAACAAAAGGACCAACATACATGAGAACTTGCAGAGAAAAAACTGAAATAATTCACGAAAAAAAAGTTGAATTTAAGTTTGGCAAAGCAGAAGTGTTGAAAGAAGGCAAAGACGCTTCAATAATTTCTTGTGGCCCAATTATAACAGAAGCACTAAAAGCAAGCGAAGACTTAGAAAAAATAGGGTATAGTGTTTCAGTACTAAATTGTGCTTCGCTAAAACCAATTGATGAAAAAGCAATAGAAAAAGAAGCAAAAAAAGGAATAATACTAAGCTTAGAAGACGGAGTAGTACAAGGCTTGGGTGGAAGCATTGCTGAAATAATAGCAGAAAAAAAGTTGAACACAAAACTAATACGATTAGGACTAAAAGACTCTTTTGCAGAATCAGGAAATGCAAAAGAATTATTAGAAAAGTACAAAATGGACTCGAAAGCCATTACTGAAAGACTTTTGCAAGAAATAAAAAAAGAAAGAAAATAAAAAAAATGCAATGGCAATATTCCTATGATTGGGTTTATTAACTAATTTTAAGAAACCAATTTTATGACAAAGTATATAGAACACACAAAAATAAAACCAAACACGATAGAAGCCAAGTTATACCAAGAAGTTTTGGCAGCAAGATGTCTTGAAAAAGGAAACACTTTAATAGTAGCGCCAACTGCTTTAGGAAAAACCATAATAGCAATACTCGTTTCAGCAGAAATTTTGCAAAAAGGCAAAAAAATATTGTTTTTAGCACCAACAAAACCATTAGTTTTACAACATGCAGAGTCCTTCAAAAAGTTTTTGAACATAAATGAAGAAGAAATTTGCACTATAACAGGAGTAATACAAAAAGAAAAAAGAAAAGATTTGTTTCAAAAATGTAATATTGTATGTGCTACTCCACAAGCGATTCAAAACGACATTTACTCAGGAGACATAATACTTAACGACTTTGGCTTGATAGTATTTGATGAAGCCCACAAAGCAATAGGCAACTATAGTTATGTTTTCATAGCAGAAAAGTATGTTCAACAAGCAAAAGACCAACTAATACTAGCACTAACAGCTTCGCCTGGCTCAGACCAAGAAAAAATACAAAGCATTTGCAGAAACCTATTCATAAAAAACGTGGAAATAAAGACTGCAAAAGACGAAGACGTGAAAGAATATGTTAACGAAATAAAAGTAAGTTGGGTAAGAGTATCTTTGCCTGAAAAGTTTTTGACAATAAAAAAATTACTCAAAGAATTCCAACAAGAGCAATTAGAATCACTAAAAAAAATTGGAATAGGAATAGGAAAAAAGTATTTCTCAAAAAAAGACATTTTGGCTTTACAAAGCCAAGTGAGAAGAGAAATAATTTTGAAAGGAAAACAAATGCCTTCTCTTTACGGCGCCTCAATGAAGTTAGCGTCTCTACTAAAAATATCTCACGCAGAAGAATTGCTTGAAACACAAGGCATAGAAACTTTAGTCTCTTACTTTCAAAAAATATTCACAGAATCAAATAAGCGTAGCTCAACAAAAAGCCTAAAGTCATTAGCAAACGACGAAAGAATAAAAAAAGCCTTTGAACTAGCAAAAAAAGCTGCTGAAGAAAAAATAAGTCACCCAAAAATAGAAGCAACAAAATCAATAATAATCAAGCAATTAAAAGAAAAACCAGAAAGCAGAATAATAGTTTTCAATCATTACAGAGATAACATAATAGCTTTAGAAGAACACTTGTCAAAAGTAGAAGGAATAAAAGTAAAAAGATTTGTTGGCCAAGCCACTAAAGGAGAAGATAAAGGTTTGACACAAAAAGAACAAGCTAAAATAATAAAAGAATTCAAAGAAGGCAATTACAATTGCTTGTTAGCATCTAGCGTTGCAGAAGAAGGACTTGACATTCCAGAAGTAGAGTTAGTAATATTTTACGAACCAGTGCCATCAGAAATCAGAATGATACAAAGAAGAGGCAGAACAGGAAGGAAAAGCGAAGGAAAAGTAATTATATTAATAACAAGAGACACGAGAGATGAAGCATTTTACTTTGCAAGCATAGCAAAAGAAAAAAACATGTATAATACCTTAAAACAATTGCAAAACCAAGAAGCTATACCACAAAAAATAAGTAACACTCAAACAAAAATAACAGACTTTGAAACAAAAGAAATTACTATTTATGTTGATACAAGAGAACAAGCTTCAAGAATAATACCAGAACTACAAAACTATGGAATGAAAGTAATAATAAAGCAACTTGAAGTTGGAGACTTTGTATTAAGCAACGACGTAGTAATAGAAAGAAAAACAATTAGCGACTTCCTCTCTTCTCTTGCTGACGGAAGATTATTCAATCAATTAGCCCTAATGTCTTCAACTTACTCAGCACCATTAATAATTTTGGAAGGAAACTACCAAGAAATATTCACCGAACGAAACTTTCATGAAAACTCTATAAGAGGAGCCTTGTCTTCAATAGCCTTAAACTATAGAATACCAATAATACAATCCTCAGGCTTTGAAGAAACAGCAAAGTACATTTTTTTGATAGCGAAAAGAGAACAATTAGGAGAAGAAAAAGAAATAAGGTTGAGAACAGGAAAAAAAGGACTTACTCTGCAAGAACAACAGCAATACATTCTTGAAGGTTTTCCAATGATAGGACCAAGCCTTGCAAAAGCCTTGCTAAAAAAATTCGGAACAATAAGAGCAATAATGTCAGCAACAATACAAGAACTACAAGAAGTAGAAAACATGGGACCAACAAAAGCAAAAAAAATTCACGAACTCATAAACGCATACTACGAAGAAAAAAAGAACGACTAAAAGAAAAAGAAAATTATAAAAAACAAAAACTCCCTAAAATGCCAAAAAAATAATAGCAACTAACAAAAAAAGACTTTAAAAAAATAAATCCTAAAAAGCACGAGTTATACAAAGCCAAAAAAGATTAATAGTAAAAAATGACTTTTACAAGCCAAAATTCAAACATGAAGTATTTTGCCTGTTTTTTTATTAGGAAAAAAAATTTTTTTCAAAATTAAGACGACTAAAATTAGAGCAGTTGAAAAAGCAGCAACCAAATAATAACCCATGCCAACAGCCATGCCTATGGCAGCAATTACCCACAAGTCAGCAGCAGTAGTTAAACCAACTACTTTATCTTTTTCCTTAAAAATAGCGCCCGCACCTAAAAAACCTATTCCTGTAACTATTCCTGCAGCAACTCGCGAAGGATCAGAGTCAGGAAAACCCAAAGAAAGCAAAGTAAAAAGAGTTGAGCCAGCACAAACAAGCATGTGAGTTCTCAAACCAGCGTATTGGTCATCCAATTCTCTCTGCAAACCAACCAAGCCACCAAATAATATTGCTAAAAAAAGCTTCCCCAAAACTTCATACTCTGAAATCATGAAAATAAACACAAACAAAGAAATATTTAATACTTTACAATTGAAAAATCTTCATCATAAAGAAATAATGCTATTTCAGTGCAACCAACGCTGTTTTCTCAATTGCTATAATGTCTTCAACTTCTTTAAAGTATGTTTCTTCTAAGTTAAGATTAGACAAAATTTTTTTTAGTTCAAACTTTTTTGAGTCAAAAACTAAAACAAAATCTTTTGCCAAAAAAAACTCTTTTTCCACTTTTTCCAAGGCTTTGCTTAATTGGTTTGTACCTAAAACTCT
Source organism: Candidatus Iainarchaeum sp. (assembly GCA_038895675.1). Classification (GTDB taxonomy): domain Archaea; phylum Iainarchaeota; class Iainarchaeia; order Iainarchaeales; family Iainarchaeaceae; genus CABMIU01. Next base: position 16,871 of record JAWANB010000012.1, on the reverse strand, counting down.
AGCGAGAAACTCAAGGCTTTTACTTTTAGCTATTTTTTGATTTAAAGAAAAGACATGGTCTAAGGCAATTAACGCATGCCATTTGCTTTTCAAAAATTTTTGAGGAATAAGTTGAATAAAGCCTTTTTTTTGCATTAACGTAAGTTTTTTAATAGTCGTGTCATAGGAATCAGTAGTGGTTTTGCAAGCTATTAAGCAAAACTCTTTTTTCTTTATCTTTAGGAGATGCATTTTTAATTATTACTTCAAAAAATTAAAAAGAGGTTTACTATGACACAATGGCACATGAAAAGTAGAAGAAAAGAATCAGGCGGAACTGATAGAAGCGTTGATAGGTCAGATAAAAGATTGGCTTGGAAAGGCAATGATCCAATATTAACAACTATTGACAAAAAGGAAGAGAGAAAAAAAGTCAAAGGTTATGGAAGAACAAAAAAAGTAAAACTAAAGGCAGCAAAAACAATATATGCTGTTGATAAAAGTACTGGCAAAAAACTCAAGTGCGAACTTATAACTGTTGTAGAAAATAATGCTGACAGACAATTTGCAAGACAAAACATAATAACGAAAGGGGCAATAGTAAAAGCAAAAACCAACGAAAAAGAAGTTTTAATCAAAGTAGCCTCAAGACCAGGTCAAACAGGCAGTTTGAGCGGATTTTTGCTTGAAAACGAAAAAGAAGTAAAAAAAACTGGTAAAAAGCAAAAAAAAGAAAGCAAAACGCCTAAAACGTCTTAAAACACTATAAAAAATTGTTTGCATTTTAGTGGAATTAAACCACAAAATTTAAAAATGTTAGGCGGAGCTTTTATATAACTTCGCTATGGTCTTTACTTGCCTATTCATGTTTTGCAGTAAGTAGCCCATTACTTTTTAGGAGTGATCTCAAATGGTTGAAGTCAAATGCCCAGAATGTAATAGTAAAAGAATTAAGCGAGATGAAGAAAAAGGAGAAATAATTTGCCAAGATTGTGGTTTAATAATTTCTGAAGACGAAGTTGATTTTGGAAAAGAGTGGAGAAGCTTTGACTCTGATCAAGCAGAAGAAAGAGCCAGAACTGGCTCTCCTATGAAGTACGTTAAACTTAACAAAGGCTTAGTTACAATGATTGATCGTAGAGGAACAGACTTGAGAGGAAACAAGCTTTCAACAAAATCTAAAGCTCAAATGTATAGGCTAATAAAGTGGCACAAGAGAGCTTCTATAAGTTCTTCAATGCAAAGAAATCTCTCTATAGCTTTGACCGAGTTAAGGAGAATAGCAAGTTACCTTAATACCCCAGAACAGTTAGTTGAAGCAGCTGCTTTGCTTTATAGGAAAACTGTGAAAAAAGGATTGATAAGAGGAAGACTAATAGAGGCAGTAGTTGCCGCAGTGCTTTACACTGTTTGTAGAAACTATAACGTCCCTAGGACTCTCAATGAAATGGCTGAAGCATCAGGTCTTACTAAAAAAGAGATTGGAAGGACTTATCGTTTTTTGGTCAGAGAATTAAAGTTGGACATACCTTTGACCAACCCAGTACATTACATTCCAAGATTTGCCTCTGAACTAAACCTTTCTGGCGAAGTTCAAGAAGAAGGTAGAAAAATACTTGAAGAAGCGATAAAGAAAGGCTTGATTTCAGGCAGAGGCCCTACTGGAGTTGCCGCGGCTGCTGTCTACATAGCAGGCCTTTTGAAAGGCGAAAGAAGAACCCAAAAAGAAGTTGCTAATGTTGCAGGCGTGACAGAAGTAACTATAAGAAATAGGTATAGAGAATTAAAGAAAAAACTTGATATAGAAGTAGTAGCCTGATCAAAATTCAAAAAAAAACCAAAAGACAAAGACTCAAAAAGTCTTTGTCTATTTATTTTTAACAAAAGCCTAACAACAGGTAAAAGAAACAAATAGAAAAGTGTTAAATAGTTGTCTTAATTAAATGCAATAATGCTAATAATTATTTCTGGCTTTGCTGGCTCTGGAAAAAGCTCTTTAGCTGACTCTTTAGGAAAAAAATTAGGCTTAAAAGTAATTCATGCTTCTGCAATACTAAAAGAAATGAAAGAAAAAGGGGAAAAAGCTCTTGAAAAAACTCAAGTAAAAAAAGTCAAGGATTGGTGGGAGTCTGAAGAAGCGAAAGAATTTATGAAACAAAGACACGAAAACCCAGAATTGGACATTATGCTTGACAAAAAACTAATGGAAATAGCTGAAAAAGGCAATGTAGTTTTAGATTCGTGGACAATGCCTTACTTATACAAAGGAAATGCTTACAAGATTTGGTTGGAAGCAAAGCCCGAAACAAGAGCAAAAAGAGTTTCTGAAAGAGACAATTTGAATTATGACGAGACTTTTGATAAAATAAAGGCAAGGGACATTGATACAAAACGTTTATATGAAAGGTTGTACAAATTCAAAATGGGAGAAGACCTTTCAGTCTTCAATTTAGTATTGAAAACTGACTCTCTTAACCAAGAACAAGTGCTTGAAAGTGCATTGAAAGGAATAATGGAGTGGTGCTATGGAAAGGACAAAAACAGGAATAAAAGGCTTTGATGAACTAATAAACGGAGGATTTCCAAGAGGATCAACAATATTATTATCAGGAGGTCCAGGAACAGGAAAAACAATATTTGGTTTAACTTATTTATATGTAGGTGCTAAAGAATACAACGAAGCAGGCTTATATATTACACTTGAGGAGAATCTCAAAAACATAGTTTGGAACATGGAAACTTTTGGCTGGGACATAGCTTCCTTACAAGCCACTTCAAAATTCAGGATTTACAAAATGAATTTGCACACTGAAGAAAACGTGGAAGCGCAAATAAAAGAAGAATTAAAGGTAATAGCAAGACTTGTAAAAGAAATGGGGTGCAAAAGACTTGTCGTTGATTCAACAACAGCAATGGGTGTATGGATAAGTGAAATAGGAAAAATAAGGCACATGCTTTATACTTTTGCAGATTCTCTAAAAGAATTCGGTTGTACAACAATCCTAATAGCAGAAACCAAAGGAGATAAAACAGAGTACTCTGCTTTTGGAGTTGAAGAATTTATTGTTGATGGCGTAATAATGCTTTATTTCAATCCTCCTAATAGGGCAATTTTTGTCAGAAAACTTAGAGGAACAAATCATAGCAAAAAAGTACACCCTTTTACAATAACAGAGTTTGGAATAGAAGTCAGGCCTAAAGATGAAATTGTTTGGGAAGCATTAAAATAAAAAAAAGAATCGCAAAGAAAATTAAGAATGAAAAAATTCCAAAAATCAATATTTATTTTTAGAAGAGACTTAAGGCTTGAAGACAACACTGGCCTAATCAAAGCCAATGAAGACTCTGAAAAAGTAATAACTTGCTTTATTTTTGACGAAAACCAAATAGAAAAAAATGATTACTTTAGCGAGAAAGCCTTTAGGTTCATGATAGAATCTTTAAAAGACCTTAAAGAAGAGTTGGCAAAGCAAGGTGGTTTCCTAAATTTTTTTTATGGCAACTATGTTAGAATAGTTAAAGAACTTTTAGAAGAAAGTAAAGCAGAAGCAATTTTCGTAAATAAAGATTATACGCCTTTCAGCATTGAAAGAGACAAACAATTAGAAGATTTGTGTAAAAGTAAAGGGGTTAGTTTTTTTTCTTATCATGATTACTTGTTAAATGAACCGCAAAATTACTTGAAAAAAAATCAAAAGCCATACACTATTTTCACACACTTTTATACTAATGCAAAAAATATTAGTGTAAGAAAACCAAACAAAAATAGCGAGAAAAATTATTCTAATTTTAGAGCAAGTTTTCATAGAGAAAATATTATTGACAAATTTGAAAGTAAATACCCTGAAAACCCTTACTTGAAAGGCGGAAGAAAATTTGGTTTAGAAAAAATTAGCAGAGCACAAAAATTCTCTGACTATGAAAATAAAAGAAATTATGCATATGAAGAAACAACAGGTCTTTCACCTTACCTTAAATTCGGAAATATTTCAATAAGAGAAACTTATTGGGCTATAAGAGAATCTCTCACTGAATTCCATTCTTTAATAAGACAACTTTACTGGAGAGATTTCTTTACTTACATAGCATTCTACTTCCCAAAAGTCTTCGGAAAATCTTTTAATGAAAAATATGAAAAGATAAATTGGGAAAACAATGAAGAAAAAATAATAAAGTGGAAAAATGGTGAAACAGGATTTCCGATAATAGACGCTGGAATGAGAGAATTGAATCAAAGAGGCTTAATGCATAATAGGCTTAGAATGATTTGTGCTTCTTTTTTAGTCAAAGATTTACACGTTGACTGGAGAATAGGTGAAAAGTATTTTGCGCAAAAACTTGCTGACTATGATCCTGCAGTAAATAATGGAAATTGGCAATGGACAGCATCAACTGGCTGTGATTCCCAACCATACTTTAGAACTTTCAACCCATGGTTACAACAAAGAAAATTTGATCCTAATTGTAGGTATATAAAAAAATGGGTTAAAGAACTAGAAAATCTCTCACCAAATCAAATACATGAATTAGAGAAAAACAGAGTCAATGGATACTATGAAAAAATAGTTGATCATAAAAAAGAAATCGAAAAGTCTAAAAAAGCTTATTTGAATGCATGACACATATGATATTTTAAATTATTTACAAGTCTGTTTTTTAATGCCTTACTTTTTTGAAGGAGCAAAAAAACATTGGAAACAAATACTTTTGTTTTGCTTTATTTCTGTCATTTTTTGGTTGTTACAATTTTTTTATCAAAAACTAATTGAGCAAGAACCGATTGAAGTTTCTTTAGTTAGGAGCTTTGCTTTTGCTGGGACTACTTTTATAGCTCTTTCTTTATTGACAAGTATAGTTTTCAAGTTTTCGCCTAAATTGGCAGTTAATTGGCCATTGAGAAGAAACTTAGGTGTTGTTGGCGCATTGTTTGTACTTTTTCATGTTTTTTTTGCTTCTGGACTTTATTTTAGTTTTAATTTTGATCTGATTTACCCTACTTTTGATCCTTTCGAAAACCCAATAGTTTTTGGGGCTTTAGCTTTGCCTATTTTCATATTATTGACCTTGACTTCAACTGATTTTGCAGTGCAAAAATTAGGAAGCAAATGGAAGACAATTCAGCAGTTTGCGCATATTGCTTTTATGCTTTCTATATTCCATTTTTTGTTGCAAAATCCAAAGGCTTTGAAAGGCCCGCCTTGGTATTTGCTTGCAACGACAACATTCTTTGTTTTATTAGGGCAACTTTATTGGTTTGTTAAAATAACTTTAGAGAGAAAAAAAATTAGCACATATACTTTAGTAGGATTATGCATAATAATTATTTATCTTGCTTTTGCTCTCTATAAACTAAAAAATTGAGACTTTTAGTTTTTTATCTTGGTTGCTTTACAGCCAACCTTATGTCAGCACCAACCACTGTTTTTCTGTTAGCGTGTTTTGCAAATTCTGAAGCTTGCTGGCTTATTTTTATGCCTTCTTCTTCAAGAATCTCTGCCAAAGCCTCCACAGCATCTTCGCTTACTCTTGTTGCTCCTGCTTTTCTAATAATCCTATCTACAGCAGCTAAAGGCAATATTCTACCGCTCATAAGAAAATGACCTCCAACAAAATCAAACACAAACTAATATTTAATATTTAGCTTTTTTAAAAGTCTTTAAATCTTTTAAAAGTCGATTTTAACACAAATAGCTTTTATAACGCTTTGCCAATCAAAAAAAGTTCAACTTTTGCTTTTCCACTTTACGTTGCATCCTATTGATGGCTCTTCTTTAACATTAACTTTTTTTCCCTCTAAAAGTTGCTTTATTGCATCTTCTAATTCGTTGGTAGTTGCTTTTTCATGAGGTTGCATGTGAGCATTATCTATTCTACCATGATAAACTAATCTTAACTCAGAATCAAAAAGAAAAGGGTCAGGAGTGCAGGCAGCCCCATAGGCTTTTGCTATTTCTTGTGTTTCATCAAGTAAATAAGGAAAGCCAAAGCCCTGCTCTTTAGATACTCTTTTCATGTTTTCAAAGTCGTCTTCAGAATAAGCGTTAGTGTCATTACTATTTATGCCAAACATTGAAAGACCTCTTTTTGCATATGTGTCATAAAGATATTTTAGAAAAGGCATTTTTGGCTTAACATAAGGACAATGATTGCACATAAAAACAACCAAAACGCCTTTTTTTTCTTTTGGCTTTGGCAAAGAATATTTTTTTCCGTCAATGTTAAGTAGTGAAAAATTTGGCGCAACGCTGCCTTTTCTTAAGACGCTATAATTAGAAGGAGTTAAAACCATGATTATTTTTAACAACTAAAAAATTAAAAAACAAGGCTATAAAATAATGTTTCCTAAAAAATCGCCTATAAAAAAAGATGCTACTGCAGCTAACCCGCCCACTATTAACATTTCAAAGCCTGCGTTAAGCCAAGGTTTTGCTATTACCAAAGACCTCAAAGAACCAACTGAAAAAATAGTCAAAAAAGACAAGGTTATGGAAGTCGGTAAAGCCAATTCTTTTGGAAAACCAAAAAAATGTGTTGCAATATAAGCTATTAATGGAACAAAGCCAGCAACAACAAAAGCAAAAAAAGTTGCTAACCCAGCAAAAATTGGCTTTCTTTGGTCAATAGTTAAACCGAGCTCATCACTCATCATAGTGTCAACCCAAGTTTTTTTGTTTGAAGTTATTAAAGCAACAATTTGCTCTAATGCCTTTCCAGAAAAACCTTTTTTCCTATAAATTTCTTTTATTTCTTTTCTTTCTACATCAGGAAATTTTTTTACTTCAAATTCTTCTGTTTTTCTTTGGGCTTCATAATAAGATTTCTCAGATTTCAAAGAAAGATAATTGCCTACTGACATTGAAATGCCATCAGCAATCAAGTTAGCAAAACCAAGCACAATAACAACACCTGAAGAAAGTCCAGCGCCAGCAGAACCTGCAACAACAGCAAAAGTAGTTATTATGCCATCTAAAGCACCATAAACAAGGTCTCCAACATATTGGCCTACATTTCCATTATGATGATCTTCAAATTGCTTATGTAAAATCTCTTGCTGTTTTAAACTCAACTTATTTTTTTTCTTAACCTTTTTAGGCATGAAAAAAATAAATGTGATAAAATTAAAAACGTTGAGCAAAAACACTTTTCTTTGAAAAAATCTTTAAATCTAAAAAACAAAAAAAACCTTAAAAGCCAGAATATGAAGTATTAAAAACAACAACAAGTAAAATTATTAAAGGTGAATAGTATAATGCCAACAAGAAGAACGCCTTTTAGCAAAGTCTTAGCAGGAGCAAAGGGAGCGATTGGTCTTTTAACGACTGCTAATAAAAAAAATAGAAGAAAATAATTTATATGCTCAAAAATTCTTCCATGCAAGAAAATAATTCTTCCTTGGATTTTGCTAAAGACAACTTTGATCTTAGCTTTGCTGAAAACTCTATTCCTTTAGTGAACTGTATTGCTTTCAATTTTAAATCCTGAAAATCATTAAAACCTAAACTCTCGCAAATTTTGGCGTATTCAAAAAACAACGAGATTTTTTCTTTGTTAGAAGGCACAAACTCAAAGCCTTTGAAAAACCAGTCATTGATTGACTTAAAAACAAACGGGTTAGACATTGCTGCTCTGCCTACCATTCCAAATTCACAATTGGTTTCCATAAGCAATTGCTCTGCTTTCCTGCCTGAATCAACGTCGCCATTAGCAACTAATGGCAAAGACGTTTGAGACTTTATCAGTTTTATAGCATTCCAATCAGCAAAACCAGAATAGCCCTGTAAAGCCGTTCTACCATGAATTATTATTGCATCGGCACCTGCCTTTTCTATTTCTTTCACTATTTTTAAAGCCTCGTTAGTTGACCAGCCCAAACGCATTTTTATAGTGAGAGGCTTTTCGGTTATAGGCTTTACGTGTTCTATTATAGACACAATTTTTTCAGGAGACTTTAACAGAGCAGCACCGGCTCCTATAGAAACCTCTTTTTGAGAAGGACAACCACAATTAATGTTTATTAAATCAAAATTTTTTTCAACCGCCTCAACAGCTAAAGCAAAATCTTTAGGATTAGAACCAAAAAGTTGAACACCAACAGGCTTTTCACTTTCAATAGTTTTTATTATTTCAAACTCTGAATTAGAAAAAGAGTCAGGGTTCAAAGCAATTCTTGTTGCGTTTATTTGCTCTGTAAAAACAAGGCCTGCACCATAATTTTTACACAAAAGCCTGAAAGGAAGATTAGTAATTGCAGCCATTGGAGCCAAAAAAAAGTTGCTCTCTACTTTTATACCACAAAAATTCATAAGAAAAAAAAATCAAAAAATAAATAAAAACAAATATTTGCTCTTTACAAATTTAAAATAAAACAAAAAAGATCCCAAAAAATTAGTTAAGAAAAATTCAAAGAAAGTCTAAAAAGTAAGCAAAAATAAAGAAAAATGAAAAATTAAGGTTTGGTATGAACAATTTAAACTTATAAAACGAAAAAAATATATTCGTCAATTGCCGAATTATTATTTGGTGATTTTGATGGTTTTAATTAATGCAATGGTTTTACTTTGTTTAGTTCTTTTCACAAACTTGGTTTTTGCTGAAACTAACTCTGACATTGAAAAAATAAAAGAGCCTATAAACAAAATCTACGATTTAATGAAATCAATTATCTCATTGGTTGGAATAATAGCAATAACAACTGCTGGCGCCCTTTACATGCTTTCAGGCTCAAACATTCAACAAAGGGAAAATGCAAAATCAATGGTGGGTTACGCTGTAATAGGCCTTGTCTTAGTGTGGATAGCACCAACATTAGTTCAATACCTGACTGCCTGATTTTTACAAAAAAAAGTGAATAGCATGAAGTTCAAAGAAATATGCTTACCATTAATTGCCCTTAGTATTGCAATTTACGCCCACCCAAGTTTAGCCGCCCCTGACTCCCAACCAACACCAATAAACATAAGCATTGACTTCGGTCCAATAGTATCAGCAATAAACGACAACACCAAAGGGATAACCAATAACTTAACTTTAATACCAAACAATATTTTTGACTTTTTCAAAAACTATTTTGAAGGTTCACTAAAAGGTTTCTCAAACCAACTCCCTTCATTAGCAACAAAACTAATCCTTGAAAACCCAGACATAACAAAAATGAAAGAAGCATGGTCAAAAATAGTCCTAATACTATCCACTTTATACACGCTAATTTTACTTATTTCAGGATTATTATTAACCATGAGTTTTTTGGATACTGAAAAAAGAATTCAAGCTAAAGAATGGTTGAAAGGAGCAATACTAATGATAATACTAATTGGTATTTCTTACGAGTTGTATGCTTTAACATTAAAATTTTTTTCAGAAATAGCAAACTACTTTATTTCCTACTCGCCAAACGACTTTTTTAATTTTAACGAATTGAACTTCAATTTAGTTGAAATAATTTTTTTTACAATAGCCGTATCTTTTGCAACTTTTAGCCTTTTTATAAGATATGTTGGAATAGCTTTAAACACACTACTATTTCCAATAGCAATTTTCCTTTACTTTATTGTGCCATTAAAATCTTTCGGAAAAGCGGCTTTGTACTTTATAGTGAGTTTGTTTGCGATACAACCGATAGATGCACTAATACTATTGACTTTGACTAGCACAAGCAATGTTTTCAGTCAAAATGGCCTGATGTGGCTTTCAATGAGCATGCTATTTTTGGGCTTTGTAAATTTAGCAATAATTTTTTTTTCAATAATTATATCTGGTTACATGGCTTTTTACAATAAAGGGGGCACAGAATGTCTTACGAAATTCCAAAAAATTTAAGACACGAAGAAACAATTATTTTTGGCCTTTCATTATGGAAAGCATTTTCTCTTGCAATACCTTTGCTTTTATCTTTTTTTATTTTCACCAAAACTTTTTTACCAATAGAAGCTAAAATAACAATACTAATTTCAAGCTTTATGATTGGAATAGGCTTTGCCTTTTTTGATCTAAAAGAAAAATTTTTTTCAATATTAGCTTTCTATCTTTCAAAAAGAGAGATAGGCTTTTTAGACAAAGAAGCTGAAAAATTTTTAGGAATAAAAAAAGTATATGAAAATTACGTACTAATGAAAGACAAAAGAAAAATTTGTATAATACAAGTATTTCCAGTAAATTTTTCAATGCTGAAAGAAAAGGAACAAAAAGCCATAATACTTAACTTTAGAGATTTTCTCAATTCTTTAGATTACCCAATACAAATAATAGCAAAGTCCATGCCAATAAACTTGGATGAATATTTCAAAAAAATAGAAAAAAACGCATTAAAAGAAGGAAACTTTATTTATTCAGCATTCAAAAGTCATGAGGAATTCATTAAAGGTTTAATAGAAAAACACCAAAGCAACGAAAAAAAGTTTTTTATAATAATTCAAGCCCCAAATGTCAAAGAGCCTGAAAATGAAATATCAGAACAACTTTTAGCCAAAACAATCCAGTGTTCTTCAAAACTTAACGAGTTTGGAATAAAAGCAAGAATACTTGAAAAATCTGAAATAGTAGACTTGTTTAGAGAATATTTTGAAAACAAGCCTCAAATAAAAAGTTCTGAATTGAATTTGGCTGAAATAATAGGGTGCTAAAATGCAAATTGATTTGCTAAAATATTCTTACATTAAGATAGATTTTGATAAAGCGATTATAGACTCTGCTCACAATAAAGTTCTAATAGCAGTAGGTTATCCTAGACAAATAAGAGACGGGTGGCTTGACAAACTAATTTCTTATGGTGAAAACTTTGACATAAGCATGCATATAGAACCTTACACTACTGAAAATGCTTTGAACATGCTTAACCAAGAAATAGTAAAGCAAGAATCTGATATTTTATCTTCTGAAATAAAAGGCATAATAAATCCGTCCCTAAAAATTCAACACCAAGATACTTTGAGTATTTTAACAAAACTTCAAAAAGGTGAAGAAAAACTTTTCAATATCTCTTTTTACGTTAATGCAAGAGGTGAAAACCAAAAAGAATTGACAGAAATAACCGAAAAACTAAAATCAGCCTTAAACTCCATGATGATAATACCAAAAACACCTTATTTCAAAATGGAAGATGGTATAAAGTCAATTATGCCTTTGGGAAAAGACTTTTTAAAACAAAAGAGAAACATAACCACTTCTGCCCTTTCTGCATTCTTTCCTTTTACGACCAGTTTTTTGCCTGACAACAATAATGGAATCATATTTGGGTTTAGGGCTAATTCTTTTGTACCTGTAATTTTTGATCCTTTTAGCTTGAACAACTTTAATGGAGTCATACTTGGCTCTTCTGGAAGTGGAAAAAGTATGGCTTGCAAGTCTTTTATACTAAAAAACCTTTTTAATGGAGTCAAAGTAGTAGTAATTGACCCACAAGGAGAGTACTCTAAACTTGCTTCTGCATTAGGCGGCAAAATAATTGACGAAAAAACTGGCATTGGAATATTTCCTTCCCCTGGACTTAATCCAGAAGAAAGAATTGAAGTTGGATTAGAGTTCTTTGAAATAGCCACAAAAAACCTTTTGACTTTACAAAAAAATTTTTTGACAAAAGCGATTAAAGCAACTTTTTTGAAACATGGAATAAGAAAAGACAAAGTAGAAAGTTGGTGGTACCAAGGACCAAACGCTTTAGAAATTATTCAGGAATTAAAGAAAATAAGCAAGGATCAAGAAATGAAAGACATGGTGGAGTCTTTAGAAGAGCTTTTTTCAAGAACCAACTATTTTTTCGGAAACAATTCGTTAAACACAAAAGAAAAGTTGATTGTTTTTGATATTTCAAAATTGCCCGAAAAAGCTAAAGCACCTGCCATGTTTCTACTACTTTCGTATGTAGCAAAAAAAATTGATAAAACAGAAAAAACTTTATTAGTAGTTGATGAAGCTTGGTCTTTATTGAGAATGCTTGGCAATGAAAGCAAAGTTTTTTCAATAGCTAAAACGGCAAGAAAGTTTGGGTTAGGAATAATATTAATAACTCAAGAAACTTTTGACCTTACTTCTTCAGATACTGGAAAAACTATTTTGGCTAATTCTTCATGGAAGTTTATTGCAAGACATGAACCTTCTACTATTACAAACTTATCTGAAACTTTCTGTTTGAATGAAAAAGAAGAGCAAGTACTAATGACTTCGCCACCTGGCGAAGGAATATTAATAATAGAAAATTCTCATCACCATGTAAGAGTAGTTTGTTCTCCCCAAGAATACAAGTTAATGACTACTAAAATAGAAGAACAAAATTAAACGCGAGGGACGGGATTCGAACCCGTGCACCCTTTCGGGTAACGGCTTTCCACCAACCTTTTTCTTTTCTTTTAAAAAAGAAAATAAAAACGTTGACAAAAAAGAAAAGAAATTTTCTCTTCTTTCAATGGAAAAAAGAAAACTTGCACTTTTCTTTTCCATTAACGCTTTTCTTTTCGTGCCAACGAAAAGAAAATGGTTAGTAGCAGGCCGCCGCATTCGACCACTCTGCCACCCTCGCATTTTTTGCTTTTAAAATTTTGTTTGGCTAAGTTTAAAAGGTTTTTATTGGGTCGTGGTTTGTAGAAATCAATTTATTTGAGGTCTTTTCAAGAAGTCTTAAGTTTGTTTGCTATAGATTCCTATTAATTCTCCTTTGGCTATTATGTGGCCTTCCATTGCTTTTTCTACTTCTTTTTTTCTGGAGTTTTCTGGAATTTTTAGAATAGTGTCTAATGCAAAGACTTTGAAAAAATAACGGTGTGTACCATAAGGTGGACATGGCCCATGCCAATGCCTTTGATTAGCGCTGTTTATTCCTTCTTGGCCTGGAATAGAGTTTTCTTCTATAGCATTAGTTGGTTTTATGTTCCACACTATCCAATGATCCCAGGTACCCATTGGTGCATCCGGGTCGTCAACTATTAAGACAAGACTTTTTGTTTCTTTTGGTAGGTTTTCAATAATTAGTTTTGGGTTAACGTCCATGCCTTTGCATGTGTATTTGTCCGGAATTCTGCCATTGTTTTCAAAACATGGGCTTGAAACTTTTAGTGATTTCATGATTTTATGATGAATGAAAAACTTTATCAAAATAAGCATTATCTTTTTTATTACTTCTTTAACAGGAAAAATTAGGTATGCAGGAGTAGCGAAGCGGTCAAACGCGCCAGACTCAAGACATTTTCAATTACAAAAGTTGGGAGTTATCTGGTGGCTTAGTGCCTTCGGAGGTTCGAATCCTCCCTCCTGCAAAAAGTCAAAAATAGTTATTTGAAGTTGTTTGGGCATGGTGCAAAATTGCAATGTGGAGGGATTCTTGAAACAAAACTTCCGTCAGGACATTCCAAAACGTCTGCTGTACAAAAAACTGGACCTCTTACCATTCCTGAATCTTTTCTACAAGATTCAAACTCGCAAAATGGAGCTTTTCTACTTACAAAAGAGCCATCTGGACACGCTTTGGCTTCGGTAGTGCATGAGATGTCATTCATTGGTTGCCAACCTAAAGAAATCATTTTTCCATAATTAAATGAATCAACTAGTACAGCAATTGTTTCTCCGGTTGGGCAAGAACAGGCAGAACAAACCACTTCTGCAGTTCGCTTGGAAGAAACATCATAAACTTTTATGTTGTGAACTTTTTCTAACCATGCTTTTATTCTTTCTTTTTCATCGATAAAATATGTTTTGACCGGCCAATTAGCGTTATCCCAAGCGTTTGTTTGGCATTGTCTTGGCTCTATCGAAAACCATGTTTTGTCTTTTCCTGTCTTAGAATAAACTACTAGCAAAGCTGAAATTTTTTCGCTTTCTTCTTTCATTTGTAACAAATTTATTTCATAGCCTAAAAAAACTTTTGATTTGGAAGTCTTTTCGCCTAAATAAATTTTTTCAGACCAACTTTCAGAAAACTCATCAATGCCTTTTACTGAAAGCTCGACCCCTAATTCACCTTCCCACACACAAACACTATCTCTTGGACACCTCGAGTCAAGAAACTTTATAACAATTATTTCTAATGAATTGTCAAAAGAAGTTTGAACTTCATTTTCTTTAATAGTGAAAGGCTCATTAAAATAAAATACTTTTTTCACAGATTCTAAAGTTATTTTATTAGCCTTGAACAAAGAAAGTTCGTAAGAACCAAAGACTTCTAAAGAATAGCCATTAAAGACTATTGACTTTTTAGGCTCCCCAAAATTATAAGTAAAAACTTCAGATTCTTTAGTAGGCAAAAATGTCAATTCGAAAGAAAAACCTTGCACATTTTTATCAACAAACCTGACTAACAAATCATTATCTTGGCTAAAATAAGTAGAACTAAAGTCAATCACTACTTCATTCCCAAAATTAAAAATTATGTTCTGTTTGTTATCTAAGAAATTAGGCTTATTTGAACAACCTAACAATAAAACCAAACAAAACAACAATTTCACATATTTCATAAACAAAATATAATGTTAAATAATTAATAAACTTATCAAAATGGAAAGGAAAAAGGCTAAAAAAAGAATAAAAACAAAAACACATTAATATTAATATAATTAATTTTTAAAAGGAGGACAAAAATGCCCAAAAAGGAAAAAGAAATTCAAGAAAATAATTTTGAAGAATGTTATTGTACAAGCGACTACAAAAAATACTCCATATTAATGCTTGCTTTTGGTGTCTTGTTTATAATGGTTGGAACTGAAATAGTCAGATTTCCACCAACAGTCAATGGTTGGTCTGTTTTAGGCCTTATGCTGATTTTAATAGGCATACTAAGATTAGTAAAACCATGAATAATCTACAAAAAAAAACTAAAAGCGTACCAAAACCAATATTTAAACACAGGCCACTAATTTAATTGTAAAAATTACGATGGAGAAAGATAAAAGTGAAAATTCTACAAGTATGCAACCACTTTTACCCTTGCGTCGGTGGAATAGAAACAATAGTGCTTGAATTAAGCAAAAAACTAAAAGAAAAAGGACACAAAGTAAAAGTAATTTGCTTAAACGCCTGTTCAAAAGAAAAAAAAGAATTACAAAAAAAAACAAAAATCCAGGACATTGAAGTTGAAAGACTTAATTTTATTGACTTAAAGTACTACAAAATAGCCCCTCACATAATATCTAAATTAGAAGACTTTCAAATAATACATGTCCATGGCATAGGATTTTTTTCAGACTTCCTTTTACTAACAAAACCCTTTCACAAGAAAAAAGTATTTGTTTCAACACATGGCGGAATTTTTCACACCAAAACAATAGGAGTCATTAAAAAAATTTACTTTAACATAATACAAAAACTATTACTAAAAAACGCAGACAAAGTAATAGCAGTAAGCAAAAATGACTTTGAAATATTCAAAAGAATTTCAGAAAACACAACACTAATAGAAAACGGAATAAACTTAAAAAAATTCAAACAAGAAAAAAAAGAAAAAAATAGTTTCGTTTACATTGGCAGATTTTCACAAAACAAAAACATAGACCTTTTACTAAAAACATTTAGTCAACTAAAAGACCATAACTTCAAACTAATAATAGCAGGAAACGACCAAGAAAGACTTTTAGAAAAGCTAAAAAAAACAAGTCAAGAATTAAAGATAGAAAAAAAAGTAAAATTCATAGTTAATCCAACTGACGAACAAGCAATTGAACTATACGCCAAAAATGAATTCTTTGTATCAGCATCAGAATACGAAGGCTTTGGCATAACTCTAATAGAAGCAATGGCTTCAGGCTGCATACCAATAGTACAAAAAAACAACTCGTTCAAACACATAATAACAAACAAAGTTAACGGCTTTTTAACAAACTTTCAAAACGACGAAGCAAAAGAAACAATAGAAAAGACAATGAAAATGAAAACTCAAGAAAAGCAAAAAATATTACAAGAAGCACAAAAAAAGGCAAATTATTATAGCATAGAAAAAATGGTTGAAAAAATAGAAAAAAGTTATGGTGAATAAATGGGAATAATAAGAGAAACTCTAAAAGAAACTGCATTAGTTTCAGCAAATAATACTATTGCCTTTTTCTTAGGCTTTTTGACAACTATAATAACAATAAACTTATTAGGTGCAAAACAATTTGGAATTTTAGCGTTATCAATGAGTATACTATCAATAATCACCCTAATTTTAGACATGGGATTAAGCAAATTAGTAGTTTCGGAAGCCGCTAGACCAAAAAACGAAAATAAAGGACTCTTATTAGGTTATGGAATAATTCAAACAATAATCTCTATAACAATAGGAACAATAATAATAATATTTTCAAAAAGCATTTCAGAATTATTAAGCTACGAAATACAACAAATATTAATACTCATCGGCGCTTTAGTAGTTTTATCAGGAATAAAAAACACTATAATAACAACATTACAAACAGAAACCAAATTTTCAACTTATGGAAAACTGCTATTACTTGAATCTCTCTTCAGACTAATTTTAATAACAATATTTTTGAACTTTTTAACCAAAAAAACAGAATATGTATTATTAGCTTACTTAATAACAGAATTTATTATTGCAATTTTGTTCTTAAAAAGCATCACCATAAAAAAAACTACTTTCAAAGAAGAACTCAAAGAAGTAAAAAATTTATTAACAATAATCAAACAACATGGAAAATGGAGTTTTGCAATAAGTCTTCTAAGAAGCATTGAATCTAACTTGCCAATTTGGATAATACAAACATTTTTAGGCACGACAGCAGTAGGAATTTACTCAGCACTACTAAAAATACAAACAACAGCAATAAGACTTTTTGAACCCTTAGAAACAATATTATATCCAACAATAAGCAAAATATCACAAACAAAAGATTATGAAAAAATGATTTACAGAACAACAAAATACATACTATATCTTTCACTACCAATAACACTCGTATTTATTATTTTCTCAG
>JAWANB010000011.1:5957-22248 GCA_038895675.1 Candidatus Iainarchaeum sp. | reverse complement strand
AAAGCTTTTATTTTTTGGAGATGCTATTATAACATGGAACAATTAGCTACTTTAATTGCAGGAGAAATAGCACTTTCAAAAGATCCTGGCTCAAGCATGAAAAAATGGAGAGAAATATTTGGTATAAGCCAGACAGAACTAGCAGAAGAACTCAAAATATCGCCATCAACTATTTCTGATTACGAAGGTGGAAGAAGAAAAAGTCCAGGGATAGGAGTAGTAGCAAGGCTCGTTGAAAGCTTATTAGAAATAGACAAAAGAAGAGGAGGCAAAGTAAAAAAACAACTTGAAATGAATTTTTCACCAAAGTCAGACATATTTGAGTTAGGAGAATTTTCAAAAGCAATTGACGGGAAAACTTTTGCGGAATTGCTTAACGCACAATGCGTGGCAAATCCAGGAAAACTAAAAGAAACAAAAGTTTATGGTTACACTTTCATTGATTCGCTAAAAGTAATTTTAGATGTGCAAGTCCATGATTACATAAAAATGTACGGAAAAACACCAGAAAGAGCACTAATATTCCTACAAGTAGGAACTGGAAGAAGCCCAATGATAGCAGTTAAAGTAGGAAGATTTTCAACAGAAATGAAACCAGCAATAGTAGTGTTGTATGGGCTAGAAAAGATAGACCCGATAGCACAACAGATAGCAGAAAGAGAAAAAATACCATTACTAATAACAACCATGCCATTAGAAGAAATACGAAAAAAACTTGAGAGCCTTGTCTGAAAAAATAAAAGACAAAGAAATAAAAGATTTCAAAATTTCAAGCAAAAATAATCTCTAAAATACTCCTTACCTTCCTTCAAGCCCAACAACTTGTTAGAATAAATTATTTTAATGCCGTATTTTTTTGCAAGGTACTCAGAAACTTTTTTTGCAGCCTTTTTAGAACCAACAAAAACGTCAACACCGCCTTTAACTTGCTTAATATCAACAGCCTCTGACAACTCGTCTTTAGTTTTATACTTACGCAAAACAGAAAGCATTTCACGTAACTTCTCTTTCTCTTGAACCTTATCATGTTTTTCAAGGAACCTTATTTGAATTATTGCTTCATGATAATTAGAACTCAGTTTCATTGAAGAATCAGAAATAGTAGAGTTTAGAACAAGAACCAGGTCTTTAGAAACCTGCAACAAAACATTATCAATTTTAGTTTCAAAAAGCAGATTACACAAAATTTTTTTTTCACTATAAGCCAAACTAACTTTTAAGCTTAAGAGAGGTAATTTTTTCTGAACCAAGGATTTTTCAAGCTTGTCTCTTAAAAAAGAATAAATGACCGATTCTTCTGGGTAAAGCCAATAACGACCAAAACGAAACTTTCCTGTTTTCTTATCAACATCAACCAAAATTTTGTCAGGCAACTCAACCACTTTATAATTTTTAAGATAACAAACACTACACAAACTCGAAATCAAATCGTTGGTTTCTTTGCCACAACTAGCGCAAAACCTTTTCACTTTGAAACACCCTTAAAATAAAAAACAGGGTTAAGAATGTAAATATAAGTATTAATGTAAGCCACAAAAAATCTTAACAAAACGAAAAGAAAGGCAAAAACAAAAAAGTTGTCAGAATTATAATAAGAATCAACCAAAAAAGCAACAATAAAAGATAGAGAAGACAAAAAAATACTCAATAAAGAAATCAAAGAAACCTTTTTCCAATTAGAAAAAGAAAGAAAAACAGAGTTCTTAATACCAACAAAAACAGAGTGTTTTTCTAAAAGCAAAACAGGAAAAATAAAGTAAAAAATAAAAACAAAGAAAAAAACCAAGATAAAATCAAGTATAATTGAAAGATAAATATTATAGCCAAAAAATTGTACTAACAAAAATTGAATCAAAGCACTAATCAACAAAAACAATAGAATCACAACAAAAACCAACGGAACTACAAAAACAGATTTTTTCAAAGAAGAAAACAAAGCAGAAACAAGACTAATTTTTTTATGAGAAAAAAAATCAGAAACCAAAAAAGAATACATTGAACTAAAAACAATGTCAATAAAAAGAACTATAAAAGAAATCAATAGCAAAAACAAAATATCAAAAATCACAGTATAAAAATTAAAAAAATCTAAATTGCTAATAACGTTAGCAGAATAAAGCATCAAAAAACCATAAGCAAAAGAAACAACAAGTTTAGGAAAAATGAGTTTAGGTTCAGACAAAAAAATTTTAGCAGAATCACTAACAATAACATTCAACCAATTCATAGTTCTATTACCTTTCCCATTTCAGGAATTATAGAATCAAAACCTTCTTCTTTAAGGTCCTTAGCAAACTTTTTTGTAATGTCTTGATCTCCATGAACACAAATAACTTTTTCTGGGTTAAGCTTTCTAACAGCCTTAAAAATTTCAGACCTACCTGCATGGGCGCTAAAATCGTAATGCTCAACAGAAGCCTTAACGCTAACATTAATTCCTTCAAGGTTTATTTTTCCGGTTTCGAGTAAAATCCTACCAGGTGTATCCATTACTTGATAACCTGTTAAAATTATCTTAGACTTTTTGTCATTATAAACATCGGGCAAATAAGCATAAACACTACCGCCTTGCATCATGCCGCTAGTGCAAACTATTATAGAAGGTTCTTTCAAAGCTTTTTTTCTCATTTTGATGTTTTTAATCCAAGTAACTCTTTCCAAAGCCTTCGCCAAAAACTTCGGGTTTCTCAAAAAAGTAGGATTACTCAAATAAATTTTCGCAATAGCCTGGCCCATTCCATCAAAATAAATAGGAGCATCAACTTTATACTCTGACAAAACATCAATTAGCTCTTGACTTCTTCCAACAGCAAAAGATGGCAATAAAACATGACCGCCCTTTGAAATAGCCTCGTTTATAGACTCTACAAAATTTTTTTCAGTTTCTTTTCTATTAGGATGATCTTTAGTACCATAAGTGCTTTCTGTTATAAAGTAATCACAACTCTTTATTTTTTCAAACTGAGCAGGAGAATGAAGACGCGTTTCTTCATACCTATAATCTCCAGAATAAACCAACGTTTTATTACCTAAATGCAACTCGGTTAATGCTGAACCAACTATGTGCCCAGCATCATGCATTACCATAGAAGAATGCTCAGTAATATCCATGTGCTTACCATAACTAACAGGAAAAGTGAATTTTTCTGTCTTGACTATTTCTTCCTTTGCAAATTTAGCATCCATTCCTTCTAAACCAGCAATCTTTAAAGTGTCAAACCACAAAACTTTAGCTATTTCTAAAGTAGGCCTAGTCATGTAAACTAAACAATTAGTCTCTTGAAACAAATGAGGCAAATTACCACTATGATCTAAATGGGCATGAGAAATTATTGCAGCGTCCAAATTAACTTTCACAGGCAAAGGATACTCGATGCCAGAAGGAGTTAACTTGACACCATAATCTAAAAGAATTTTATCTCCAGCGTCAACCAAAAAAGCACTCCTACCTACTTCCTGAGAAGCACCCTTACAAGTTATTTTAATCATCAAAACCAAAGAAATAACCTAAGAATAAGTTTAAAAGCAATACTAAAAAAATAAAAACATCAACCCAAATAAACTATCTTGTTGCCCTTCTTTAATTTTCGTCTTTTAGCATACTTTACCAAGTAATGAGCAGTACTTTTAGGAACTCCAAGAATTTCCTCAATTTCCCTGAAGGTTCTATCATCTCTGTGCAATTCAACAACCTCAAAAATTTTTTTAATATTTAAACTTAAAGGCCTACCACGCGAAGAGTCAATCGAAATATTGATACCATTGGATTCTAAAAAAGACTTTGCCTTCTTAGAAAGCCTATCAAAAGAACTTTTAGGCAACCTTAATTCAGTAATGCCTTTTCTCTTCAATTCTTGCAAAACTTTCAAAGTTGGAGGGCGTGTAAAATGAACAGAAACCATAAAAGCAATAATAAAAAAGAAATTTATAACTTTAATCTCAAAAAAAAGATCAATAAAAATGACCCAACTTTTCTTTTTTAGCTAAAATGTACTTTTTGTTGTAAGAATTCAACGAAGCCTTTACATTAACTAACTCTTTCACCTTCAAACCAAATGACTCTAAAACAACTTTTTTTGAAACATTATTTGACAACAACCTCAAACTTTTAATACCTAAATGCTTTAGAATTTGAGCACATTCACCAAAATCCCTAGAATCAACCTCTAAACCAAGCTCAAGATTAGCATCAATAGTATCAAAGCCCTTGTCTTGGAGAGCATAAGCTTTAAGCTTGTTCAATAAACCAACACCTCTACCCTCTTGATCTTTAGCATAAATAATAACGCCTTTGCCTTCTCTTTGAATCAAACTCATAGACTTATGCAATTGCTCTTTACAATCACAACGCAAACTATGAAAAACATCCCCAGTAATACACCCAGAATGAACCCTAACCAAAGGATTTGACCTATAATTTCCTTTAACTAAAACAAGATATTCATTGTTTGAAACAAGACCTTTATAACCAAAAACCTTGAAATCGCCAAATTCGGTTGGTAAAAAAGTTTCGGCAGAACGCAATACAGAAAAACCAAACTTTAAGCGATAGGAAATTATATCTTTTACATGAACTATTTTCAAACCAAATTTTTTTGCAAAAGATTTTACTTGAGGGAAACGAAGCATGGAACCATCATAATTCAAAATCTCACAAATGACACCAACTTTAGGCAACTTCGCAATCTCAAGTAAATCAATAGTTGCCTCGGTGTGTCCAGGCCTAGACAAAACACCACCAGGATTTGCAACCAAAGGAAAAACATGACCAGGCCTACGTAAAGACTCTGGCTTTGACTTTTCAGAAAGAATCGTTTTAATCGCTTTTAGCCTTTCAAAAACACTAATCCCTGTATGGCTAGTTGAAGCATCAACAGAAACGGTGAAACCAGTTGAAAAATTGTCAAAGTGATAAGTCATTTTAGGCAAACCTAACTGCACTGCTTTTTCAACAGAAATAGGAACACACAAAAGACCACGAGCATGAGTGAGCATAAAATTTATTTTTTCAGCATCAACAAATTTTGCAGAAACAACTAAATCACATTCATTCTCACGCTCGGAAGAATCAACAACAATAATCATTTTACCTTTCTTCAAATCATCCACAGCATTCAACACATTTTCAACAAGCATAAAAAAATAAGATAATGATTACTTAAAAAAGTTATATTACTCAAAAATAAGTTAGTCGTATTCTTTGTAAATATAATTAGGAAACTGCTTTTTTATCTCAGAATGAGAAAGTTCCGCGCATTTTAATAAAAATGGCCAAGGATCAGAACCAATAGAGTTGAAAGCTGCCGCTCCTTTATGGCCACCGCATTCACCACCAAATTCAGTTTTAAGCTTATTGAATATTCCAACAAGATCAAAGTCAAGGCTCTTTACAAAAATTTGATTAGCCCTACCACTTATTCTTACTTTACCTTTACTAGAATAACCACAAAAAGCAATGTCAGCGCCAAGCCTAACTAAAGACGACGCAGCGTCAGCCTCAAATGCGCTCACTTCTGAAACTGCAATTACTTTATCCCCGGAACAAAAAATTTTAGAACGCTTAAAAGCCTTCAACAAAGCAATTTTTTCAGAAAAATCCTTAGGAGCATAAAACAAAGAACAAAGCTCATAATAAGAATAACCAGAATTAATTAAAGCAACAGACATTATCGAAAAAGTCTCTTTGTCAGCAACACTAAAACCGGCAGAATCAGTAATAATACCCGCGGCAATACAAGCGAAAGACTTTTTAGAAACCTTTATTTCTTTTGTTGCTAAAAGCAACTTAAAAACAAGTTCAGTACAAGAAACATAATTAGGGTTTATACATGAATTTTTTTTCGGCACAATAAAAACTTTACATTCGTGATGATCAATAACAAACTTTTCACCTTTAAAAGAATCAAACTGAGAAGAAAGAGAACCAAGCATGTGCTTAGAACAAAAATCAACACACACTAAAGAATCAAAAGCACACAAATTAGGTTCTACCAAAAAATTTATGTTAAGCTTTTCAGCAAAAACTTTTGCTTGCGCATTCAAATGATCAGGAACACAAATAGAACACTTAGCTTTGCCTTTAAGAGAAAGCATAATGGCAGCAGCACTACAAAAGGAATCAACATCACAGCCAGAATGAACAATCAAACCTACTTTTTTGCCAAAAAGGCGAGAAAGATCGGAAAACATTATTTTTCCTCTTTCTCCTCTTTAGGTTGCTTTTGTAAAGCTTCTATTTCTGCTTTTAATTTATTAAGCTTATCAAGCAAAACTTCTTCTTGTTTTTTTAAAGTCTTAAGCCTTAAATCAACTGTTTCTTTTTGATCTTCAAGCTCTTTCTGAACTTTTTTCGCTTCAGACAAAAAAAGTACTGGACCAACTGACTTGTAAACCTTTTCTTCCTTACTTTCTTTCAATTGCTTTATCGCTTCTTCTAAAACATTAGATTGCAAAGACAAAGATTGAGATTGAGCTTCAACACTAGATAATTGAACTCTATTTCTTTCAAACTCTTGAATCAACTTATTTATTTCTGATACTTCAACCATCAAAAAACCTCCACTGACAAACTTTGACAAAGATTAAACAACCGCTCATAAGAATAACAAGAAGCGTTTAGAGCATGTCTATCTTTGGCACTAATTTTTAGCAAAACAACGTTTTTATTGTTTATTATTTCAACAAAAGAACGCTTTTCATGAGGTTTGTTAGAACCAACGGAAATGGCTTTTACAGCAGCAAAAGCCAAAAATTCATTAGGAAAAACAAAACTCAACTGCCTTGAAAAAAAAACGGAAGCCAACAAAAACACCTTAAAGCTAAAATAATTGAAATAAATTAAAAAAAGTTAAACGGCTTTAATAGTCTTAGTTATTTTATCGCGTGTCTTTGAAAAAACCTTGAAGCCACAACTTGGACACCTAATAAAGCCAGGCATAATACTATTTACTTCCTTACCACACTGAAGACACTTATAAGGCATTCAATCACCACCCTTTTCATTAGTTGCCGTTTGTTCTTCTTTATCGACTTTATCTAAAGAAGAGAGTTTTTCCAAAAATTCAGGAGTAAAACTCTTCAAAGAAACCATTTGACCAACCAAAGAACCCACAAGAGTCTTAGGCAAATAAGCGCCACCAACAAACTTAGCTTTACACTTTTTGCATACAAAAACACCTTTACTTTGCCTCTTTACCTTAAAAGAACCACAATTAGGGCATTCCTTCAAAGACTTTTGGTAAGGCTCTACTTTCAAAAGTCTTTTTCTAATACCTACACCATACCTTGAACCAAAACGCCCAGTAGTATAAACTTTCTCTGTTTTAGCCATAAAAAAAACACCTAAAACCTCTAATAACTCTAAATAAAAACCTATAATAACTTTCTTAAAATCTTGCTATTGCGCTCAGCCATGTCCAAAGCAAGGTTTATTTCCTCAAACTTGAAAGAACCTGACAAGCCTTTTTGAAAAGCACAAATCTTGTCGTCATCCAAAAGAGACACAGAAAACCTTGCGAACATTGCTTGTTCCTCTTCAAAAGAAGGATCTGCAACAATAACATTACCTATTTTACCAACAGTGCACATTATAGGCTTATTCTTCATCTTTAATTTGCCAGCATACTCGCCAACCATAATCTTCTCGTTCTCTACTTTAGGAACTCGCGTATTCAAAAGAGCACTAACAGCACCTAAAGAACAAGCATCAAAAAGGTTGCCGTCATTATTAATCACATAAATGTCAATATAAGCCATCAAAACCAATTCACCTTTAACCAAACAAAGGTCCTTAAAATCAATGGCTTTTGACTCTCTAATACCTCTATCAACAACACGAGAAAGCTCTATAGCCTCACTATTAGGAGGCCCCACCTCAAAATCAGGGTCAGCCATAGGAAGAAGCTCGACACCAACACTAATCCCGCCTTCATCAGGCGTATCTGGAAAAGGCTCAGCCAATTCAAACTTAACGCCAGCAATAATGTCAGTACCACCCCAATTAACTCTAGCAGAACCATCAGCATTCTCACTAACATTATTATTGACTACTATTTTCCTCAATTCATCAAGCTTTCTACCATCAGGCCTTTTACCTTCCTTTAACTCGTTAATTAGCTTATCAACTCTCAAATCCCACAAACCAGAATTCATTCAATAACCTCCTTTTCAGAATCAGAAGGCAAAGCATACTTGTCTTTCAAAGCCTTTTTCTGAATCTCATAAACTTTCATAGAAGCCTCCAAAGCCATCTTATAAGCCTCTTCCCACTCCTTACGAGAAATTATGCCGTCTAATTGCAACAAAACAATTTCGCCAACATTAGGCATTATAGCAACAGGAATGTCAACAGCATCAGGAGCATCCTCTTCATCCTTATTCAAATCAACTATCAATTTACCACCAGCTCTACCAACGCTAGTACCACAAACCAAATCACGCATTGGCAAACCAGCGTCAGCCAAAGCCACAGAAGCGGCAGTGAGAGCCGCTATTCTAGAACCAGCATTGCTATCCAAAATTTGAACAGAAATATCTATTTGAGTGTTAGGAAAACGCTCCAAAAAAATTACTCTCTCAAGAGCTTCCCCGCAAACCTTAGAAATCTCAATCTCACGCCTACCAGGCTTAGGAGACTTTCTCTCAGGAACAGAAAAAGAAGCCATCCTATAATTGAACTTTACCATAGCCTTGTAAGGAGAAGCCGTATGTTTTGGCAAACACTCACGAGGACCATAAACTGCAGCCAAAACCTTGTTCTGACCCCACTCCAAATAAGCAGAGCCATCAGCACGAGGCACAACACCACAAACTATTTTAATAGGCCTCAACTCATTCACAGCACGGCCATCAAGCCTTTTACCTTTTGAATCCACGTAAACCGGAGAATCTTTTTTCTTAGCCATTACTCACCTACCTCTTCAAAATTAAAATTATTAGAATCACTTTTAGTTGGCTCTGGAACATTCAAAAAAGCAGCAATACGATTAGTCAAATTATCCAAGTGAGCCTCAGAACTAATTTTCTTTAAAGCCGCTTTAAGCAACTCAATATTGCCACCTTTCGCCCAAACCCTACCATTTCTACCAACTATTATAGTTGACCCAGTACCCTGTTTAAGCACATTAAGCATAGAACCATCACGACCAATGACACGAGGAATCTTAACAGGAGAAATTTCTAAGACTTCACCACCAAAAAAAAGACGAGGAAAACCGAGTTCAACCTCATTAAGCTCATTCACCTTAAGCACCTTAGCAGAAACAACACTGCCAGGTTTAAGCACTTCTCTCAACTCTTTTTTCAAAATAAAGCTTGGATAAAAACTATTAATATCAATACCATACACAGCAAACTTTTCACTCACAATAATACCAATAACAACATCCCCAACCTTAGGAATATACTTGCCCTCTAAAGGCACTACAGAAGCAAAATCAGAATCTGTTTGAACTAATCCCAAAGAATCAGAATAAATTTTACCTTCCCTAACAAAAACATGAGAACCAAGCTTCTTTCTTTCCTCAGTAACTAATTCACCAGGAATAACAATCTTTTTAGACATTAACACACCTCGCAATTAAACATCAAGAACCTTAGAATCAAAATCACCATGAGTAAGATGATTAAGCTCATTAAACAAGTCCTGCTTTATACCAGCAGGAAGCTCTAACAAAGCAACCAAAGAGCCATCGTTTTGCCATTCCTCCTTTTTAACCTCATACTTCTTTAAAATGCCAATAGACTTGGCAGCATAAGAAGCAGGTATCTTAACAGCAACCTTCAACTTATCCATAGAAATAGGCAAAACCTTTTTAAGGCCTTTTAAAGCCTCCTGAACAAGTTCTGGAGTAGACTTGTTAATGTCAAAATTGAATTTTATTTCCTCAAGAGCCAACTTAATTCTTTGAGGCGGATGAGGAGCCTTAGTCTGAGGATTCATGCAATTCTTAACAATAAAAGCAACAACATCATTCTTTTTACGCTCAATCATTTCACGCCTTTGCTGAGTAGTTAATTGAACTTCTCCAGACAAAATAATTTTCTTAGCTATTTCAACGACATTAGTAGTCCCAAAAACTTTTTTCAAAGACTCTTCACTCTTAACTTCACCCTTGTGAGCATCCTTAAAAACACTATCAATAGCTAATAACTCGTCAAAATCAACAGACTTACCATGCTTCAAATCCATTGCTAAATTAGGATCCACCAAAATCTCAAACTTTTCACCAGAATGCTCAAAACGAGCAATTACTGCATCTTCAACTCTTACCATTTTAATCTTACCATCTTAACAATTTCCACTTCAAAAAAACTTAAAAACACATTAAACATAAAACACAATTCACTTAGAGTTAGATACTATAGCCTTCAAATCATCTTGAGACAAATACTTAAAAGACTTTGAAGAATCAACATACACTAACTGCAACCTCTTCAAATCAATTTTTTCTTTTTCATCCAAACCAAATTCAAGAGACTTTATGACCAATCTAACAGCAGCCTCGAAAGACAAATTATCCTTAAACTCTTTCTCCAAAAACTCCATTGCCTTATTCCTGTTTTTTCCTATAGCAATAGCATGATACTCAGCAAGAGCACCAGAAGGCTCGGTCTCAAAAAGCCTCTTGCCAGTACTATCAACACCGCCAACAATAAAAGAAATGCCAAAAGGCCTCATACCACCATACTGAGTATAAAGCTGTTTCAAATTAGAAATCTCCTTTACAAGAGTCTCAACCTGAATAGGCTTATCATAATAAATCCGATTCTCTTGAGCCTTTTGCCTCGCAATGCCAACAAGCCTACGGGCATCACCAACAAGACCTGCAGAAACAGCAACAATGTGGTCATCAATAGGAAAAATCTTTTCAATAGAATCAGGAATCAAAAGCCTACTACTAATCTTTTTATCAGCACCAAAAATAATGCCATCAACATACTTACAACCAACACCCATAGTGCCCTGAGAAACTATTTTAGAAGCATACTCTACTTGATAAAGCCTACCGTCAGGCGAAAACATTGTAGCAGCACGATCATAATTTGCAGGCTGAGAACTTGGATACAAAAAAATCACTCTTCACTCTCAAAAACTTATAATTTCATTTATAGTAAGGTATATAAATAATACTTTCAAAGCAACAAAAACACTAAAAAAATAAAAAATTAACATAAACACACAAAAACAAAGGACAAAAAATGACCTAAAAAAAACAACAACTGAAACTAACAAACAAAAAATAAAAAATAAACGCGAATTAAATCAAGGACTTATTAGAAGAACATTCTCGCCGCGAATCAAAACCTTGTCATACTTGGTTTTTAATTCGCCGTTCTCAAATTTCTCCGCATTTTCAAGCACAACATTCATGTGAACATCAAAAGATTTTAGAACGCCCTTAAAAGAAACTCCAGAACGAGACTCGACAATAACATTCTTACCTACAGAATTATTCAAAAAATCAAAAGGTCTTGAAGAATTCATAAAATCACTTTTTACCTTTGAAAATGTTTAACAAAGCATTAATAAAACCATCTAAAAACCCTTTCTTCTTTTCCTCTTGAACCAAAGGCAAACCAGAAATCTTGGCAGCAATCTTATTTACTGAAACAGAAGCAGGACAATTAGGAGAACTAATAATAAAAGGCCTCATGTTCTCATGCAAAAAACTTTTCCTAACTTCATCATCATAAGGCACAGAACCAATGACTGGCAACTCAAGAATCTTCATAATATCCTCCTTCTTAACCTCGCCTTTCTCATCTCTCACAAAATTCAAAATAACACCAATAGGCTTCGCACCTAACCTTTGAGCAGTAATCTTAGCCTTTAGAACATCAGCTATACTTGGGCTAGTAGGCATGGTAACTAAAATAACTTCATCAGAAGAAGAAATCGCAGCCAAAACATTTTTCTCAATACCAGCAGCACAATCAAGAATTATAAAATCAAATTCGGGCCTCAAAGCATCAATTATAGCATGAAGCCTATCAGAGTCAACACGCCTATAGCTCTCAAGACTCAAACCAGAAGGAACAAACTTTAAACCATTAGGGCCATCATAAACAGCATCATGAACAGCAGCTTCACCAAGCAAAACATCATGAAGAGTAATAGGCGAGTTTTGCATATTCAACAACAAAGAAGTGTTAGCCATAGCAATATCTGCATCAATAAGACAAGTCTTCAAATTACGCTTTGCAAGAGCTATAGACAAGTTAACAGCAATAGTAGTTTTGCCAACTCCGCCTTTACCAGAAATTACTGAAATCACTCTAGTCATAAAAAACACTAAACAACAATATGATTAAAAAACACTAAAACAATAAAAAACTGATTGAAAGGCAAAAAAAAACAATTAATTTAAATTTAGTCACTTAAAAAAGTGCAAAAACTTTATTTAGCTTTAAGTTTATATTCTTTCTCATATATAATTTTTGTTCAAAAAAAATAGCGCAGTGATCAAAAATGACTTTTACAAAACAATTTACAAAAACAATGCAAAAAGAAGCAAAAAAAGAAAAAAACAAAAACTACGATTATGCAAGTCTATACAGACAAAGATTATTAGAAAAAAGAAACCAAAAAGAAACAACAACAAGAATAAAAAAACCTACTAACATAGCAAGAGCAAAGTCTTTAGGATACAAAGCAAAACAAGGGATATTCGTAGTAGCAGTAAAAGTAAGAAAAGGAGCAGGAATAAAAACAAGACCATCATCAGGAAGAAAACCAAAGCACATGGCAATAAGAGACATAACAAGAAGAATTTCAAAACAAAGAATAGCAGAACAAAGAGCCTCAAAAAAATACCCTAACTGCGAAGTAATAGGAAGTTACTGGATAGGCGAAGATGGAATAAACAATTACTATGAAGTAATAATGGCTGACACAAAAAGCAAATCAGTAACAAAAGACAAGAACACAAAAAACGCATTAGCAAAAAAAGGCAGAGCAGAAAGAGGCTTAACTTCAGCTGGAAAAAAAGGCAGAGGACTAAAGAAAGGCAAAGGACACGAAAAAAATTATCCAAGTTTAAGAGCACACTCAAGAAAAGCAAAATAAAAAAAATAAAAACTTCAACAAAAAAAAGCAATAATATTTTAAAAGCAAAAAAAGGAATAGTCATTAATGCAAACGGACTTTCTATGGAAACAAGCAATTAACGAAAAACTATTAGAAGAACTCAACATAACAAAAGTAATAATACCGCAAAAAAATCACGAAGAAGAAATTATAGAAAAAGAAAAACTAAAAAAAATAAAAATAATAGAATGCAACCTAATAGAAAAAAAAGAGTCATACAAAAAAAAAGACAAAATAACAGCAATAAATTGCAAAAACCCAAACGACTGCATGTGGGCAGCAAGCTCAAAAACAATAGACATGATAATACAACCTTTTACCACAGAAAAAAATTTTATAGACAGACAAACAGCAGAAATGTTAGCTAAAAACGAAGTATTTACAGCAATACTCTTCTCGGAATTCTTAGAAAAACAAAAACAACAAAGACAATTACTAATGAAAAACGCCATGCAATCAATAAAACTTCTTGAAAAAACAAAAGCAAAAACACTAATATTTTCAGGAGCAAAAAATCAACACCAAATAAGAGCACCAAAAGACTTAGTTTCTTTTCTAATAACGCTTGGAATGAAAAAAGAAAACGCTATAAAAACCATCAAAGAAAACACGAAAAAATTAGAGGAAAGATTAACATGAAAGTCCCAACAAAAGAAAAGTGCTTAGAATTAATACAAAAATACGAAATGACAGAAAACGTAAGAGCACACTCTGAACAAGTAAGAAAAGTAGCTAATTTTATAGCAAAAAAAATAAAAGAAAACGGAAAAAAAATAGACTTAGAGGCAATTGACAAAGGCGCACTACTACATGACCTAATGAAAATACATTGCATAAAAAATGATTGTAGACACGCAACAGAAGCAGAAAAAGTATTAGCGAAAGAAGGCTACAAAGAATTCGGCAAATTACTTAAAATGCACGGTTTGGAAGAAGTAAATAATTTCAACGAAAAAACACCATTAGAAGCAAAAATAATATGGTATGCAGACAAAAGAGTGACGCATGATAAAATAGTAAGTCTAAAAGAAAGATACGAGTATTTGAAAGAAAAGTACGGAAAAAAATCAGAACAAAAAATGAAAGAAATACTTTCAACAACACAAAACGCTGAGAAAATAGAAAAAGAATTACTTGAATTAGCCAAAATAAAAGACCTGGATGAACTAAAATGACGAAAGAAAAAAAAAGCACTAACCCAATACCAAAGTACCTTAAAGGAAAAAAAAGGTACATAAAATTCAAAATAATCACAAACCAAACAATAAGTGAAAAAGAAATAAACGAAACAATAAACGAAACATTAACAACTATTTACGGAGACTATGGAATAGCACAACAAAAAGTTTGGCTGATAGAATGGAACCAAAAAGAAAAAATTGGAATAATAAGATGCAGTTTAGAAACAATAGACAAAACAAAAGCAGGTTTATTGTTCATGCAAGAAATAAAAGGAGAAAAAGTAATACCTACAATAATAAAAGTTTCAGGCACGATAAAAAAACTAAAAAACGAAGATAAAAAATAATGAAACAAAAACTCTGCCCACTTATTTAAAATTATATTGACAAAAAACTAAATTAAGGGGCCTTTAGTGTAGAGGCTAACACGCATGCCTGGCAGGCATGAGACGGCGGGTTCGAGTCCCGCAAGGTCCAAAATAAAATAATTTAAAACCAAACTAAAAACAAAATAATGAGGGGCCCGTGGTCTATCGGTTATGACGTCACCTTGACACGGTGGAGGTAGCAGGTTCAATTCCTGCCGGGCCCAAACAAACTTTACAACAAGCCTTTAATTCACTTTTTTTCCAAATCCTTTTCCTTTTTGGCAATAGCAAGCCTCGTTTTTACTACAGTGTCAGGATTAAGAGAAATAGAATCAATTCCTTGCTCGACCAAAAACTGAGCAAAATCAGGATAATCTGAAGGAGCTTGCCCGCAAATGCCTATCTTACGCTTATTCTTTTTAGCAACAGAAATGACCTGAGAAATCAAAGACTTTACAGCATCGTTTCTTTCATCATAAATGTGAGCCACTAACTCAGAGTCTCTATCAAGACCAAGAGTAAGTTGAGTCAAGTCATTACTGCCTATAGAAAAACCATCAAAAACCTTACAAAATTCCTCAGCAAGAATAACATTAGAAGGTATTTCACACATAACATAAACCTCTAAACCATTCTTACCAATTTTAAGCCCGTTTGAAGCCATTACCTCCAAAACCTTTTTCCCTTCCTCGACAGTCCTGCAAAAAGGCACCATGACCTTAAGATTCACCAAACCCATTTCATCCCTAACAATCTTAACAGCCTCGCACTCAAGAACAAAAGCATCCTTGTAAGCCTCAGAATAATAACGAGAAGCACCACGCCAACCAATCATAGGATTGTCTTCCTTAGGCTCAAAGTCTTTACCGCCAAGCAAATTAGCATACTCATTACTCTTAAAGTCAGAGAAACGCAAAATAACATCCTTAGGATAAAAAGCAGCAGCAATAGTCGCAACACCTTCAGCAAGCTTCCTAACATAAAACTCTTTAGGAGAACCATAAGCCTTAGAAATAGCAAAAATCTCAGCCCTAACTTTTTCATCACTAACCTTTTTAGGATAAAGAGCAGCCAAAGGATGCAACTTTATATATGAAGTGACAATAAATTCTTCACGACACAAACCAACGCCATCGTTAGGCAAAAAACTCAAACTAAAAGCCTGGTCAGGATTGCCAACGTTCATCATTATTTTTGTCTTAGTTGAAGGAATAGAAGCCAAATCAATTTTCTTTACTTCAAAAGCAATTTTACCATCATAAACTTTACCAATTTCACCTTCAGCACAAGAAACAGTAACAAAGTCGCCAGTCTTAATTTTAGAAGTTGCAACAGAACAACCAACAACAGCAGGCAAACCAAGCTCACGACTAACAATAGCAGCATGGCTCGTCCTACCGCCTCTATCAGTAACAATGGCAGAAGCTATTTTCATTATAGGCTCCCAATCAGGATCAGTAATGTCAGTAACCAAAACCTCACCAGGCTTAAACTCAGAAATCTTATGCACATCCTTAATAACATGAGACCTACCGAAACTAACTTTTTCGCCAATAGCACTGCCTTCAACAATTACTTTCCCTTTACCTTTCAAAGAATAGACTTCAATTTGCTCCTTTTTCCTTCTACTTTGCACAGTCTCAGGCCTTGCCTGA
>JAWANB010000011.1:4095-5857 GCA_038895675.1 Candidatus Iainarchaeum sp. | reverse complement strand
CCTACCGAAACTAACTTTTTCGCCAATAGCACTGCCTTCAACAATTACTTTCCCTTTACCTTTCAAAGAATAGACTTCAATTTGCTCCTTTTTCCTTCTACTTTGCACAGTCTCAGGCCTTGCCTGAACAATAAACAACTCATTAGTCTTGCCATCTTTAGCCCATTCAATATCCATAGGAGTATAAGAATTACGCTTGGAAGAATAATGCTCCTCTATCAAAAGACCCCAATTAGCAAGCCTAATTACCTCATCATCACTCAAAGTAAATTTTTCCCTATCAGAAGCATGAACATCAACAACCTTAGTCTGCTTAGAACCTTCAGAAGAATAAACAATCTTTGTTTTCTTTTCGCCCAACTTCTTAGAAACAATAGGCTTTTTTCCCAAACGCAAAGTAGGCTTAAAAACAATGAACTGGTCAGGATTAACAGCACCTTGAACAACACTCTCGCCAAGACCATAAGCAGAATTAATCAAAATAACATCCTTAAAACCAGACTCAGTATCAATAGTAAACATAACCCCAGAACATGCTAAATCAGACCTAACCATTTTCTGAACGCCCACAGAAAGAGCAACCTTAAAATGATCAAACTTTTTATCAATCCTATAAGAAATAGCACGATTAGTGAAAAGAGAAGCAAAGCACTTCTTACAAGCGATAAGCAACTCGTCAGGGCCAACAACATTAAGATAAGTCTCCTGCTGACCAGCAAAACTAGCGTCAGGCAAATCTTCAGCAGTAGCAGAACTACGAACAGCAACATCAGCATTTTTCATCTTATACCTTTTACTCAACTCATGATAAGCAAAAACAATTTCATCCCTAAGCTCTTTCGGCATTTCAGCATGCAAAATCATAGCCCTAATAGCCCTACCCGCCTCAGCAAGCTTCACAACGTCCTTAGCATCAACACCATGCAACAAAGACCTAATCTTAGAACCAAGGTTAGAATAAGCTATGAAATCATTATAAGCAACAGCAGTAACAGAAAAACCATCAGGAACCTTAACACCCTTGGAAGAAAGATTACGAAACATTTCACCAAGACTAGCGTTCTTACCTCCGACTAAAGGAACATCCTCAATTTTTGTATCAGAAAACCAAAGCACGTATTTCACAAAAACACCTCCAAAAAATCATTTTTTTGCATGCTTCTTATCACCTTTTTCATTATCAGGCAATTCATTAAGTATTGATAATAATTTTTGTTGGAAAACAGAAAGCTCCTCAAGCTTCTGATCAAGCTTACTAATGTGCCTATCAATAGCCTTATCACGCTCAACCAAAAAGTTAGCCAAATCCTTCTTAGTCTTATTATAGTCTTCAATGCTTTTAGTTATAGTAGCAACAAATTGCTCCTTAAAAACATCAAAAGACTCAAGAGTAGCATTGAACTTCTCAACGTCCATCTTAGCCTCAATCTCAGACAACTTAACAAGCTTCTCCTTTATCTTAGAATCCCACACAACCAACTGCTTGGAAAACATTTCATCAAGGCTTTCAACATAAGCTTCCTGCAACTCAGAAAACTTTTTCTCCGCAAACTTAGAAAATTCCTGCTTTTCATCCTCAAAACGCTTACCCAACAAATTGAACTTAGCGTCAAGTTTTTTTGAAGCCTCTTCAAACTTAAAATCAAACTTTTTATCCAACTCAACGAGCTTAGAATTAACAACACTCTCAGTTTCCTTTATTTTATCCAAAGCCGCGATAACCCCCTTGGGATCTACCTTTTTAGTCATATCGTCAAGCTCA
>JAWANB010000011.1:0-3996 GCA_038895675.1 Candidatus Iainarchaeum sp. | reverse complement strand
ACTTAAAATCAAACTTTTTATCCAACTCAACGAGCTTAGAATTAACAACACTCTCAGTTTCCTTTATTTTATCCAAAGCCGCGATAACCCCCTTGGGATCTACCTTTTTAGTCATATCGTCAAGCTCGGCTATCTTATCAAGAACCTTTTTCTCTATCTCAGCCTCTTTCTCAAAACGCATAGCATCTATCTTATGCTTTGCATCCTCAATCAAACCTTCAGTAATTTTTGACTCAAGTTGCAAAGACCTCGTAATCCTTGCCTCAATCTCATCTCTTTTCCTAACAGATTCAGCCAAAAAGTCATTGAACTTAGAATTATTAGTCTCAAAAAAAACATTCATTTCAGAAGACAATTGAGAACGCAAAGTATCAATGTTATTTAACTTATCATTAATTGAATTCAAAATCTCAGCATTAAGCTTTTTTTCAGCATTAAGCTTATTTAAAGCTTCTTGAACCAAAGAATTAGCATCTTCAAGCTCCTTAGCCTTAGCTTCAAGAACCTTAGAAATTTCATTTAACTTACTATCAAGTTTTGCATTTAACTTCGCATTAAAAATCTGAACCTGAGAATCAAAAACAGCATCAAACTTTTTAGCTTCAACCTTGAACTTCTCAGCAATCTTAGAATCAATAATATTATCAAGCTCTTCCTTAATTTTTTGCATTTCAGTCAAACGCGCATCAACAGTAGCCAAAATACCTTTCTCCCACAACTCGTTCAAAGACTCGTTCTTTAAATTTGGCTCTAAATCTGGCTTCAAATCACTCACAGGCTTTGAAGAAGAAACTTGCGGAACATTTTCAACCTTGACTTCATTAACCTTAGTAACCTTAGGTTTAGGTTCCTCTTCAGGCTCGACATAAACATCTTCAAAAAAATCAGTGTCAGAAATACCAGAATTAGGCTCTGAAACAACGTTTGACTGAACATGAGAGAGCACAGCCTGAGACTCTTTAACAACTTTAGGCTCCGGCTTTTTTTTACCCTTCAATTCAGCCATTATTTCTAAAGCAACTTTCTCATCAACACCAACAGCCTTAAGATTATCAAGAATCTCAGACTCTGAAAGGCCCAAACCGAAAAGCCTATCTATAGATTCCTTCAAAAGCTTTCTTTTAGCAGGTGAAATTGCCATAAACACCCATACTAAATAGATAATTCTATTAATAAAATCTCTGCATTAATAAAAAAATAGCTAAAAAACTCTAAAAAAAAGAGAAAAAATAACAACTAAATAATAACAAAAGGCAAAGCTTTGTTTTAAATTGTTTTTGCAACGCAATAAAAAGAAAAAGGTGAGAAAATGGCAAGCGTAGAAGGAGAAAAAAAGTTTACAAACGCAGGAGGCCTAAAAGAAGGATCCTACGTACTAATAGAAGGCGAACCATGCCAATTAAAAACAATAGAAAAATCAAAACCAGGAAAACACGGAGCAGCAAAAATAAGAGCAGTAGGAATAGGGTTATTTAGAGACGTTAAAAAAACACTACTAAAACCAACAGACGCAGACGTAGAAATACCAATAATAGAAAAAAGCGACGCACAAGTAGTAGCAATAATGGGAGACAGAATACAAATAATGGACACGAAAGATTATAGTATACACGAAATAGAAAAACCAAAAGACATACAAGGACTAAACAACGGCAACGAAGTCCAATACATAAAATGGGGATCACTAATAAGAATCACAAACAAAAAAGGAGAAAACAAATAAAAATAATTTAAATTCACTTTGCAAAAAAAATGAATACAATGCAAACAAAAAAACAAAAATTTTATATCACAACAGCAATAGATTATCCAAACTCAAAACCACATTTAGGACATGCATACGAAAAAATAATAGCAGACTGCCTTGCAAGATGGCATAGACTAAAAGGAGAAAAAGTATTTTACCTAACAGGCACAGACGAACACGGAAAAAAAATAGAACAAGCAGCAAAAGCACAAGGAAAAAACCCGAAAGAATTTGTAGACGACCAAGTAAAACACTTTAAACAACTATGCGAAAAACTTGATATTTCAAACGACAGATTCATAAGAACAACAGAAGAAAACCACGAAAAAACATGCCAAGACCTATTCCAAAAAGTCCTTGACAAAGGAGACATATACTTAGGAAAATACGAAGGGCTATATTGTATTAGTTGCGAAGCATTCTACTTAGAAAAAGACCTCATAGAAGGAAAATGCCCAATACACAAAAAACCATTAGAAAAACTCAGCGAAGAAAGCTACTTCTTCAAAATGAACAAATACGAAAAAAAATTGATAGAACTATTCGAAAACCAAGACTTCATACACCCAAAAAGAAGAAAACAAGAAATAATGAACAGAATAAAAGAAGGCCTAAAAGACCTGAGCGTATCAAGAACAAGTTTCAGTTGGGGCATACCACTAAAAAACAACCCAAAACACGTAATCTACGTATGGTTCGACGCACTACTAAACTATATAACAGGCATTGATTATCCAAAAGAAAAATTCGAAGAATATTGGCCAGCAGACATACACGTAATAGGCAAAGACATACTATGGTTTCACAGCGTAATATGGCCATGCATGCTATTTGCAATGGAAATAAAACCACCAAAAAAAATATTAGTGCATGGTTTCATAAACTCGCAAACAGGAGAAAAACTCTCAAAAACCACAGGAAACATGGTTGATCCAATAGAAATAACAGAAAAATACGGAACAGACACGCTAAGATACTATTTGCTAAGAGAAATACCATTAGGAGAAGACGGAAACTTTTCAACAGAAGCACTCATAAAAAGACACAACAACGAATTAGCAGACTCGCTAGGAAACTTAGTGCACAGAACACTAACTCTAACAGAAAAAAAATTAGATTCTACAATACCACAAGCAACAGCAGACGAAACATTAACAAAAAAACTTAATTTAGAAAAAATAAAAGAACACATGGAAAACTTAGAAACACACAATGCACTAAACGAAATATTCGACTACATAGGAGAATGCAACAAATACCTTAACGACAAACAACCATGGAAACAAGAAAAAAAAGAAGCAGAAAAAACATTATACACCACACTTGACTCAATAAGAATAATAAGCATACTAATAAACCCGTTCATGCCTAAAACATCGGAAAAAATAGCAAAGCAACTAAATTGCAAAATAACAGACTTAAAAGAAGCAAAATTTAATTTACTAAAACCAAACACAAAAATAGGAAAAAAAGAAATACTGTTCCAAAAAATCAAAGAAAACACACCAAAAACAACAACAAAAAACATAGAATTCATAATATCAAAAGAACTAATAGAAAAAGGAATCAAAATAGAAGCGGCAATAATAGAAAACGTAAAAATAAAGA
Source organism: Candidatus Iainarchaeum sp. (assembly GCA_038895675.1). GTDB lineage: Archaea > Iainarchaeota > Iainarchaeia > Iainarchaeales > Iainarchaeaceae > CABMIU01. The sequence continues at coordinate 641 of JAWANB010000011.1, read as the reverse complement.
AAAAACATGAAGGATTAGAAAAACAAATAAACAACGAACTAAAAAAACTAGACATAAAAGAAATAGAAGAATCAGAACAAACAAAAGAATACGAAAAAATGTATGAAAACCTAAAAGAAAAACCAAAATACAACGCAATAACTAACCTAACAAAAATAGTAAAAGAGTCAAAAAAAATACCAAGAATAAATACAGCAGTAGACTCATACAACATAGTATCGCTAAAAAAAGGAATAGTAATAGGCTGCCACGACTTAGACAAAATAGAAGGAAATGTGAAAGGAACAATAGAAAAACAAAAAGAAAAGTTCATAGCAATGAACAACCAAGAGCAAGAAGTAAATGAAAAAGAATACGTATTCAAAGACAACAAAGGAATTATTTGCAGAATGGACGTAAAACAATGCGAAAGAACAAAAGTCACAACAGAAACCAAAAACCTTTTCATTTACGCACAAGGAAACGCAAAAACACCACAAAAACTTGTAGAAGAAGCACTAAACGAAACAATACAAAACATAACAAAGTACTGCAACGGAAAAGCAAAAAAAATAGAAATAAAAAAGGAATAAAAATGAGCATCAAACAAAACATAGAAAAACTGAACAAAGAAATAGAAGAAACATGCAAAAAAGTAAGAA
>JAWANB010000010.1:0-23976 GCA_038895675.1 Candidatus Iainarchaeum sp. | reverse complement strand
AAAGCTTCTTTCTCTGCAGAAGAAACTAATTTGCTCGCATCAGCCTTGGCTTCTTCCAACAACCTTTTTTTTAATTCTTCAAAAGACATAGCAATACCTAACCAAGTTTTATGCTTCGCCTATTTTTCCCAAAAGCAGGAAAGCCACGACAAAACCAAATATTACAATGGTTTCAGGAATTGCTAACCAAACAAGAAGCTTAGAAGCTTGCTCTGGCTTTTCAGCAATTACGCCCATAGCACTAGAGCCAATAGCTGCTTGAGCCCAACCAGTACCAATAGCTCCTCCTAAAATAGCTAACCCGGCTCCTAATGCCGCACCTGCTCCAAGTTCTAGTACCATTAATCCACCTCCTTAAGTTTTAAGTACTTCGAACGAAACCTGAAAGGCGAAAACTCTTCGCCACCACCTTCAAAAAACTTAGAATAAAACTCAACCACGTTGAGCCTAGCACCTTGAACCAAAGCTTCAAACATTGCCAAAAAAGCATTGAAAAGATGCCCAAAAATAAAAAGAGGCAACGTAAAAAGTATTAAAAAACCATTCTCAGCACTAGGCAAAGCCATAGTATTAAGAATAGAAGCAATAACAGTCCCAACTAAACCTACTGCTATTATTCTTGCAAAAGAAAGAATATTACCAACAACACCAGGAATTTCTATAGCACCAATAATACCTTCCTCTTTAATCACAAAAACAGCACAAAGAGAAACTATCAAAGCTGAAGGAAACAAAAAGTATTCAGGGAAAGAACCAAACATAAAAGTTGAAACAAGAATAGTGCCAAAAGTAACTATGAAAAACCACGCGAGCTTTACAAGAGCATGCTTTTTATGCCCATGCCGAGAAGCATTAATAAAACCAAACAAAAAACCCATGGCCATAGTAAAAACTCCCAAAAGAATAGAAGCAGTAAGAATCAAGGTAGTGTAATGCATCCTCTCAAAACCACTATAAAGAAAAACATCTTTGAAACCAAATAACTCAAACAACTTATGATGAGAAAAACCAGCATACTCATCATACAAAAAACCGAAAAAAATAGAAGGAACAGAACCAAACATCCAAATAGCAGAAACAGGCTTAAGAATACTTTCACTAGAAACTCTGTCAAAAATAAATTTAGCAAACAAAAAAGAAATCAAACCATAAATAACATCACCAACAATCATACCATAAAAAACAGGAAAAAATAAAGTAAACAAAATAGTAGGATCAATCTCATTACTTTTAGGAATAGAAATAAACCTAGTCATAAACTCAAAAGGAGCTAAAGCTTTAGAATTCTCAAAAATAGTAGGAGTTTTTTCATGAGAAGCTTCCAAGTGTTTAGAAGTAAAAGTTTCAACAAAAATATTGTTTCCTAAAGAAGACTTAAGATAAGAAACAAGCTTAGCCAATTTTTTTTCAGGAACATAAGCATCAATAACACAAGAATAAGAAGAAGCCAAAGACTTTTCAAAAGCCACAGACTTATACTCGTTAAAGTCCAAGAACTCTTTAGCAACACACATTTTTTGAGACCACTTTTTCTCATAAGCATTAAACTTATTCCTCAAAACTTCAAGCTCTCTCATTACTCCATTAAGCTTATTCTCAAGCTTCCTAATCTCAACAACAGGAGAACTAACTATAGAAGGCAAAGGCATCCTCTCAAAACCAAGTTTAGTCAAAGAATCAAGCAAACTAACATTGCCTTTCTCAACAGCAAAAATCAAAACAAAAGAATTAACATAATGTCTCAAATCAAAAACTATTTTATTAGACTCAAGAAAATCAACCACTTTTTGCCTCTTATCTTTAGAAACAAAACCAGCAACTACCTCAACACTATTGAGGTTCAGAATAGAAAAATCAAAGTCAAACCTCTCAAAAATCCTCAACTTTTTTATATCCTCTTTCAAAATTTCAATCTCAAGAGACTTTTTCTCAATCAAAGACTTTAACTCAATCATCTTATTCTCAGCTTCAAGCAAAGACTTATCCTTCAAAATCTTAGAAGCCTCAGACTCAGTAAAGTTGCCATCACCAACATTAGAGCATTTAGAAACCAAAGACTCGAGCCTAACAAGCCTCTGCACATCAGAAAAATCTTTTTCAGGAATAACCTTATTCAAAGCATCAGTCTTAGGCAAAACCAAGTGAACATTACCAAAATCATGCAAGCAATCAACGACTTTACTAAAAGCACTTTTAACACAAAAAATCCTTACTTTAGCAACCTTTGCAGGCCAAAACATGATTTCACTCCAAAACAAAATCTAAAGCCTTTTTCAAAGACTTAGAACTAAGCCTAAAAGACTTAAATTTTTCAGCGTCCTGAGAAGCCTTAGCCAACAACTTCTTTTCCTCCTCAAAAGCCCTGACTTTAATCTCATTCAAAATCTTTTCTTTAGAAACCTTAGCTTCCTCAGCATACTTTGACTCCAACTCCTTGACCTTTTGCTGAGCATCAAAAATAATGTTTTCAGCCTTTTTCCTTGCTTCTTCCAAAATCTTATCTCGCTCAAGCTCAGCCTTCTTTAGTTCCGAAATTTTTTCTGCAAAATCGTTTTTTTCCATAGCTAACACCAAAGAAAAACTAATTCAAATCAAAACTCCTATAAATTCCCTCAGCAAACTTCGGCAACATAAAGTAAGCTACCAACAAACTAAAAAAAACTATCAAAAGAGCACCATTCAAATTAACTAACTTAAACCTAACTGCAAGAGCAGAAAAAAAAACTACAACCAAAAAAATGGTGAAAAACTTTAAAATAGCAAACCCATAAGAAAACTTACGCAAAGACAACTTAGCACTTTCTTTTTTTACAACCATAAAACATCCAATCCTACAACCTAATAACTTAAAGAGTCTATGCGTTTTAAAAATATTACACTCAAACCAAGACAAAAAAAGACTTACAAACCAAAAACGGGAAAAATAAACAAAAAAACCAAAAAAATTAAACGCCTAAAAAAACACAACTTAAAAAAATAAAAAAAAGAAAAATTAGAAAGGCAACCAATAAAGGCTGCCAAAAACTAAACTAATTCAACATAGGGCAATTATAATTTCCAAAATTCCTGCCAAATTTTCCGTTTCTCATTAAACCTTTACCTAAACCATTTCCAAAGCCCAATTCACTCATTATTTCTCTAACTTTTGCAAAATCATTGTTGGCTTTAGCGTCTTTCAATTCTTTGAGCAGATAAAAATTTTGCTCATTAACATTCAAATAAGCTAAAGACCTCTTTTGAGCCATTAACTCAGACCAAGTCTTATAATCCAAAGAATCAATAGCTTGGTCTATTCTATTATTTAATTCATAATTCTTAGCCAACAAATCAAATTGAGCCTTAGAAATGTTTTGCATTCTCAAATTATTTTCCTTGTGAATTCTCACGAACTCATCATAATTCTTTGTTTCCAAAGCCTTTTCTATTTCAGCTCTGACGCTTTCATCAAGCCCAAACTTGCCTTGCATTCCTTTTCCAAAAGGAAATGCAAAAGCCAAGCCAGCCAATAAAAGCAAAGTTATTGAAGCAAACAATGCTTTTTTCATTAAAATCCCTCCTAAAATTTCGTAAACAAATCTTACTTTTTCCTTTAAAAAGCCTTTACCGAAATTATGCACAAATTATATACAAATCTAAACCAAAGCACCAAGTTTTAAGTTTAGAACGCTAATATTATTTTCATGCTAAATGAAAAGCTAAAAATGGATTTCCCAATTTTTGAAAAAAACCCAAGCTTGATTTACTTAAACAACGCAGCAACTACGTTAAAACCAAGGCAAGTAATAGAAGCAATTAATCAGTATTATAAAGAAATTAGTGCTAACACTGGAAGAGGCTCTCACAAACTATCAACTGACGCAACTATTTGCGTAGAAGAAACAAGGAACAAAACAGCAAGCCTAATCAACGCAAAAGAAAACGAAATAGCATTTACAAAAAACACAACGGAATCAATAAACACAATAGCAGTTTCGTTAGAAAGAGCAGAAAAGATTAAAGAAGGAGACGAAATAATACTTAGCTTTGCAGAACACCACGCTAACATTTTACCATGGACAGAATTAGCAAAAAGAATCGGAGCAAAAATCAAAGTAGTAAAATTAAAACAAAATTTCACATTTGACTTGGAAGACTTTAGAAACAAAATTTCACGCAAAACAAAATTAGTTTCCGTTGCAGGAATAACAAACACTACAGGCTCTATTTTTCCAATTAAAGAAATTACTAAAACAGCACACGACTTTGGAGCATTAGTCTCAATAGACGGAGCACAACTAATACCTCACACAAAAATAGACGCCAAAAAAATAGGTTTTGACTTTTTGTCATTCTCAGCCCACAAAATGTTAGGGCCGACTGGCCTTGGAGTGCTATTCGCAAAAGAAGAAATAGTCAAAAACTTAAACCCATACAATTTTGGTGGTGGAATAATAAAATCAGTGTCCTTTGACAAAGTAGAGTATGTTGATGACGCAAAAAAGTTTGAAGCAGGGACTTTACAGATAGGTGAAATATACGGCTTCAAAGAAACTTTAGCCTACTTGAAAAAAATAGGCTTGGAAAACATTGAAGAACACGACAAATCTTTATTAGACTTTGCCATTGCAAAACTAACAAACATTGAAGACATAGTCATTTATGGCCCAAAAGATGAAAAACTACAATCAGGAATAATTTTGTTTGAAATAAAAAACGTTGATTCTGGAGATTTGGCTATTGCATTGTCAGAATATAAGAATATTGCAGTAAGGTCAGGTTTCATGTGTGCCGAACCAATCATAAGAAACATTAACCCAAATGGATTATGCAGAGCAAGCTTCTACATTTACAACAACAAAAAAGACATAGAAACATTAGCAGAAACAATACAAGAACTAAGCAAAGGACTAAGAAAATAATATTAACAATTATTGCCTACTCAAATAAATCAAAACCAAAGAAGCAACCAAAGTAAAAATAGAAGGAATTAATGCAAAGGGCCCTAAACCAAAGCCTCTAAAACCAAAAAATTGAGCAACCAAAGGATTTGCAGAAACAGATTGAGCAAAAAGAGCAGAAGCTATTACTATTAAGCCCAAAGCAAATTTAGATTTTAAGTTCAAGTATATTGTTATGTAATTGTAAAGTAAGTAAATAAGCAAAAACGAGTTAATAGTGTTCAAAAAGACAGAGATTATAGAAAAGCTCTCTAACAAGCCGAGATCAAAGTTTCGTGCAAAATGAAAACGCATCATTTTAGGGCCTGGAAAAACCAAGTCAAACAAAAAACTCAAAAACACGACTAAAAAAATTAGAAAAAAAACAACAGCTATTACATAAGCCAAAGCGCTCTCAGACCTCTTATCTGTCAAAGCCCTATCAGTTGGCACATTACTTTTGTTTTTCTTCTTCATGCAAATCATTCTCCTCTAAAATTCTTTTAAACAAATCATTTTTTGACTTGAGCTGTTCAGACCAAAAAAACAATTGACCATACTTATTACCTGTTTTAGAAATAAAATTGTTTTCCAAAAGCAAGTCAATGTGATGTTGAACAGTCTTATAATTTAAGCCAAGAAACTGAGAAATAGAGTGAATATTCATTGGTTTTTTTTGTAAAGCCTTCAAAATTTTCAATCTACTAACACTGCCCTTTGACCCTGAAAGCAACCAATACATAGATTGTTCAAAAAAGTCCATTAAAATAAAAAGTAATAAAAAATTTATAATTGAAACGAAAAAAATCAAAAAATGGTCTTTTAAAACAACACTAGTCCTTAAAATTTATGGACGCTAAAGAAAAAGAAACAAAAAAACTTTATGAAAAACTATCAATATTAGGTTACTCGATTGAAGAATGCAAAAACTTGGCAGAACTTACTCTAAAAATAAAAGACTTGAAAGAAAAAAAAGACGCAATTATTTTAGCACACCACTATCAAATACCAGAAATAATTTTTGGCGTCGCTGATTTCGTTGGAGACAGCTATGGTTTGAGTTTAGAAGCAACAAAAGTAAAATCCAAAACAATAGTCTTTTGTGGCGTCAAATTCATGGCAGAAACAGCAAAAATCCTAAACCCTGAAAAAAAAGTATTGTTGCCAAGTTTAGAGGCTGGATGCTCCCTTGCTGAAAGCATAACCCCAAAAGACATTAAAGAATTGAAAAAAAAGCACAAAAACTCTAAGATTGTTTGTTATGTCAACACATCAGCAGAAGTAAAAGCAGAATGTGATGCTTGTTGCACAAGTTCTAATGCACTCAAAGTAATAGAAGCCATGCCAAGCCAAAAAGTAATATTTGTTCCTGACAACTTTATGGCGCAAAACTTGCAAAAACTAACCAAAAAAACTATTATAACATGGAAAGGAAAATGCATAGTGCATGAAACTTTTACGAGAGAACAAATAATACATTACAAAAATACTTACCAAAATATAAAGGTCCTAGCACACACAGAATGCTTGCCTAACGTCATTGAATTATCAGACCTTGCAGGCGGAACTAATGATATGATAAACTACATAGAAAAAAGCAATGCACAAGAATTTTTACTTATCACCGAGTGCGGCATGGCAGACGAACTAAAAGTAAAATTTCCAGAAAAAAAAATAATGACACCATGCTCTATTTGCCCATACATGAAAAAAATCACTTTAGAAAACCTCTTGAATTGCCTTGAAAAAAACGAGCATGAAATAACTTTAAGCAAAAAAACAATAGAAAAAGCCCAAAAATCTTTGACAAAAATGTTAGAAATAGGAAAATAATTCACTATTGCTTTAAACTTTTTTGCAAATTTTCTTTAAAATTTTCCCCTAAAATACCCTTAGCAATATCATCAAAAACAAATTTTTCAAGCTCAAAAAAATTTTGTTTTGGAAAATCCCACTCAATTACTCTCTTAAAGTCATCTTTAGAAAAAGAAAAATAGTTTAAACCGCCTATTTCTTTCTGCATTGCTTTTCCTCTCATAGAAACTTTTGAAGACAACAAAACAAAATCTACTTTAGAAAATCTTATAGTGTAAAAAGCGTCAAACAACAAATCATTACCTAAAAGCACCAGTTCCTTTACATCTACTTTTTTGTTTACAATGAAATCGCTCAAGACTATTTGCTTGAAATAATGGTCTATAAAATTTTTGTTATCGGACAATGACTCAACATACCTTTGCTTGTCAATTTCTGTTTTTGAATCCAAATATTTTTGGTCAACATAAAAAAATTTTTCCAAATCAAAATAGTCTTTCAAAGGACAACTTTTAAAAAACTCTAAAGCCTTTTTTTCTTCAAAGCCAGAAATAAGATAAAAATCAAGAATTTTTTGCTCCTTCAAAGAATTCAAAAACTCAAAAGAGACTTTTGCACTTTCAGGTAAATCTAAATTATTGTCTTTCAAAAAACACTCCATTGAAAAAAACAAATGCTTTTTCACGACTTTTGACAACAAAGGCATTAAAATTACTATTTAACGAACTTTTTTATTGGTTTGTGCCTTTTAGAAAGAAGTTATTTTTCTCTGTTTTTTCTGAAGCCCTTTTATTTTTGCTTTTTCTTTTCCTTCAGAAGTCAACTCAAAATCAAGTTTAGCAAATTCCAAGCCAAAATGATACAAAAGCTCAAGAGCCCTTTTTCTTATGTCTGGAGCAAGCAAAATGCCCCTTGTTTTAACTCCCTTAATCTTGTTTACTTCTTGCACGTACCTATGCAATTGAGTTACTGCATCAAAATCAGCAGTTCTGCGCTTTAATTCAATTACCACAAAAGAACCTTTACTATCTTGAGCCACAATATCACAAATACCTTTCCTAAAATGCTGTTGTTGATTAATAGGCTTTAAACCATCTTCAATCATTGAAAGATCCTGCATCAAAGCCTCATTAAGGTCTCTTTCAGAACCACTCAACCTTAAATCATCACTCAATTCAATACTATGCCTCACTAACTCATCTATTGAAAAAAAGTTAATTCTGAGAAACTCTAAAGGCTTTTGCCTTTGAGCCTTAATCAATAGGCAAGACTCGCCTAAATCACAACCTATTTTAGTGCTTAACATATAATTAGTAGGCCTAACTAACCTGTTTTGATGGATTGACACAGAGCCATCGCCCTTTATCAACACAAGCCTTTTCCCCAACTTGAGTTTAGAAGTTGCTCTACCAAAATAGTCAACTTCACAACTGCCAATTATTACTAACAATTCTTTACCTAAAAGCCCACGACTTATCTCATCTTTAGCCTTCTGAAAGTCCATCTGCCCACAAAATAAAAAAATTGCAAAAAGTTTAAATTCATTAAAAAAGTTTATTATTAAAATGGAAAAGCCACTACCAAAAAAAAGAAGACCACAAGGAGCACTGCCAATTACAAAACCTGATGCATACAGGAACTTAGTTGCAAAAGGACTTAGACAAGGTTTGAGCTTAGAAGAAGCAAAAAAGCGCGCAAACGAACAATTAGGAACGCACTACGCATAAAAACAATAAAAAAAACAAAACGCTATTGCTTTACTTCTTTTGTCAAAATAGACTCAAGCCTCTTTTTAGCATTTATAGAAACCAAAAAATCTTTTACAGCAGAAGGAACGTAAGCTGAAACATCCTTTCCCAAAAAAATTCTTTTCCTAACTTCTGTTGAATCAATTTTAGGCTTTCTACTCACAAGTTTTTCTACTTTCACACCATCAACTTCAAAAAGCTCTTTAACTAAAGGGTTATTAGTAAAAACTATCTCAAAACGAGGACAATAACTTCTTATTCTTTGAGTCCACAAAGCATATTCAGCGATATCATCAACGCAAATTATATAGCACTTATCAAACAAATTCTCAGCTTTCAAAGCTAACCCAATCATCTCAACGCGCTCACCAGCAGTGAAAGGATTCTCAACTTGAAAAGCCTCTTTAGCACTGCCAACAACAATAATCATTTCATCAACTTTTTGCAATGCATTTTTCAAAGCCTCATGATGACCCAAATGGTAAGGCTGAAAACGACCTACAAAAAGACCCCTTTTCATAACAAAAACACCTACCAAAACAATAAAAAAGTAATCAAAATTCTCTAAAAACTGCTTTTTGATATATCAAGACTAAAGTCAACAATACGAGCTTTCTTAGTCAAATAACCTAAAGAAATAATGTCAGCACCTAAACCACAATAATTCTTCAAATTTCGCAAATTAATACCGCCAGACAATTCTATTTTACACTTAAAACCACTTCTCCTAATCCTTAAAATTGTCTCCTTTGCCTTTTTCACACTAAAATTATCAAGCATTATAATTTCAGCACCGGCATTGACAGCCTCGAAAGCTTCTCTATCTGTCTTAACCTCAACCTCAAACTGCCTTTTTGTTGACAAAGCCTTTTTCACAGCACTTTCAACACTATCAAAAAAAACCAAGTGATTATCCTTCAACAAAATCATGTCAGACAAATTCTTCCTATGAGACCAAACTCCAACAGACTCAGCAGCCTTCTTATCAAGCAACTGAAAACCAGGAGAAGTCTTACGAGTGACAGCTAACAAAGGAACTGCACAACCAAGCCTCTTACAATGCCTTTCCACAATCATTCTGGCTTTAGCGCACAAAGTAGCTACACCAGACATTCTGCCTAAAATGTTCAAACAAACACGCTCAATAGACAAAACCTTTTTATTGCTGCCTGAAAACTCTAAAACTCTTTCCTTTACCTTAACCAAAGAACCATCACTTTTCAAAGCTTTTGCTTTTAATCCAACAGACTTGAACAAAAAAAGCACTTCCTCAACGCCACTCAAATAACACTTCTCATTAGAACTAATAAAGCCAAAACAATTAACTGAAGGCAATAAAGAAGAAGTAATATCACCACTACCAATATCCTCAGCCAAATAAGAAGATAAACGCTTTTCAATTTCAAGAGAAAGCATAAAAAAGAAATAATAAACAACAAAATAAAAAAAGAACTAATAGAAGACTCTGCAAAATAACCCAAAAACAAGCAAAAGCAACTAAAAAGAACAAAAATGACATAAAAAAAGAAAACAAACAATGCAAAAAAATAACAAACACGAACGCCAAAAAAAAGACTTTATTACAAAAGACAAAAAAACTAAAAATCTGCAATTTCTAAAAAAAACAAAAACCAAATTTATCATTATAAACTTTTACACACAATAATCAAAACATGGAAAAACAAGCACTAAAAGAATTTGACAAAAACATAAAAAACCTAACAAAAAAAGACACTATTGTTCTATGCCCAGACTTAGATGCTGATGGAATTTCGGCAGGAGCTATAACGTACATAGCACTAAAGCAAATAATAGGAAAAAATCCAATAATAGTAATACAACCTTACAAAACAACCCAAATACTACCAAGCACCCTCAAAAAAATAAAGAAAAACAAAGCAAACAAATTAGTAATAGTAGACTTTGCTTTTGACCAAAGCAAAGAAAACGCACAATCAACAGAAAAAAAATTTGAAAAAATAATAGTAATAGACCACCATACTGACTATAAAACAAAATTGAAAAAAACATTCATAATAAAACCACAACACATAACAAAAATAGACCCAAGCAAATACCCCGCATCAAAATTTTGCTACGACTTATTTTCAAGACACACCAATTTAGAAAAAATATCATGGATAGCGAGCGTAGGCCTAATAGGAGACAACCAATTAAAGCAATGGAAAAAATTCGTAAAAAAAACAGCAAAAAAACACAATACTACCATTACAGAAATAAGCAAAGTTACCTCAATAATCTCAGCAACAGAATCAATGAAACCAAAAAAACTAAAAGAACTGCTAATGCTAATAGTGAAAGCAAAAAACCCGAAAGAAATAATAAAATCAAAGTTCAGCGCATTTGAAAGAAAATTCAAAAAAGAGTCAAACAAACTATTAAAAGAATTCATGAAAAAAAAAGAAGTACACAAAAAAATAAACCTGATTTGGTTTGAATTTTTTTCTAAAAAAAACCTGAAATCAGAATTAATAAACAGAGCAAGCAACGAATATTACCCTAACAAAACTATCATAGTAGTCCAAGACATAGGAAACAAGTATTTGTACTTTTCAGCAAGAAGACAAGACTTCAAAATAAAAATGAACGAACTCTTAGAAAAAGCAGTAAACAATTTAGAAAAAGCAGGAGCTGGGGGCCATGTACCAGCAGCAGCAGGCAAAATAATGAAAAAAGACTTGGCAAAGTTCAAAAACAAAGTAATAGAAATACTCTCAAAAAATAATTAAAATTCAAGAATGTCTTTTACTTTGCCCAAATAAAAAACATCTTTTTCAACAGCAAAAACCTCAAATTCGTTTATATCCTCTATCAAAGGGCTCATTGTTTTCTCTTTAGTAATATCATTACCAACACCAACCATAATCAAAGAAGGCAAAACCAACAAAACCTTATTACAATAAGCGCCTTTCAAAAAACATTTGTAAGTTTCAGATTTAACGCTATCACGCAAAGTTATAGAAGGATGTTCATGACCAATAACTATTAATTTAGCCTTCTTAACTAAATCTTTGCTCGGAAGTTTATCACCATGCAAAAACAAAATCTTTTCTTCACTCAAAAAAAACTCAGTCAAAAATTCTAAGCCTTTAGACTTTGCTATAACGCCCAAAGAATTATCATGATTACCCTTAATCAAAACAAGTTTATTACAATTTTTTACCAAAAAATCAATCATGTCAAAAGACTCACGCCACTCTTGCGATGAAATGCCTTTAAACTCATGCTTGAAATCACCACAAATTATCAAATATTCTGGCTTTCCTTTTTCAGAAAAAACTTTCTCAAACATTTTTTTTATTTCATCAAAATTATAGCGCGGCACAAAAATGCCCTGTGAATTAAGAAAACCCTCATAACCCAAATGCAAGTCAGAACAAACCAAAGCCTTTGAATTTGAAAACCAAAGAAACAAACCAAAAGCCTCAACACCCTTATAAAGAATCATGCTCAACCTCTGATTTTGATTTTATTTTCTCCATTATCATTTCATGCATTCTCTTAATGAAAGCAAGACGATCCTCCATTTTCATTACATCCATCCTACCTTGCATTGCAATATTCCAACCAAAAGGACTTGGAAAAGAAACATCAAAAACTTTTACCTTCAAAACTTTTTTCTCTATAGCCTCAACAACCTTTTTCGCATTACTTATATCCATAGCATCTTCTAAAACTTCACGCCTCGCCTCTCTAAGTACGACAAAATTATTGTCAATCCTACGCACTGCACTTAAAAGTAAACGCGAAGCCATTTGCTGTCTACCAGCACTTTTAGTATCGCCCTTATAAGAACGCAAAATCATTAAAGAACGAATAGCACAATGCCTAAAACGACGAGACAAAACTTCAGTATTATCAATAGCCATCTCCAAAATTTTCCTAAAATCCCTTGAATTAACAGCAGAAAGAGCCTTATCCAAAGGAACTTTCCCAATAGCACTCAGCATAAAGCCATTATCATTAACGCTAATCTCAACATCTTTATGCATTAACTTTGAAATCGCAAAACCATAAGCCGCACTCAAAGCATCGTTAACTCTTCTACCAAAAAGAGAATGAAAAACAAGACTTGTTTTATCTCCTTCCCTAAACCGCTCTATTATTAATTTACTATTATTAGGAATCTCCAAGTACTTGAACTGTTCAAAAAAATAATTATAAATCGCTAAAGCCCCATACTTGTCAATATAAAGATAAGATTCAAGAAACTTTAGTATTTCAGACCTTTTTTCTCCAGCCAAAAACTTTGACTCAAGAAGCTTCCTAAACTTGCCTATCTCAATAGCCAAATCAAAACTCAAAGGCAAAGTTTCTGAAAACCATGAAGGAACAGTAGGAGGCCTCTTGTAAGCAGCAACAACTTGAGCAGTCATACCACGAGAAAAACGAAACTCATAACTTTGACCACCAAGAACAAAAACATCGCCCTTTTTGAGCCTCTCCAAAAAACCTTCATCAATAGTTCCAATAGTATGGTCCCCTATCTTAACTCTAATCTTAGCCTCGTCAGGAATAGTTCCAACGTTAAGAGAATAAATTAGCCTTGCCATTTTACTTCGTCTCCCAATAAAACCTGTTCTCTCGTCAAACCAAATTTTAGCATAAACTCTTCTTGTCTCAAGAGAAGAATAGTTTCCAGCTAAATAATCAATAGTCTCGTTAAAATCAAGCCTCGACAAATTCCTATAACAATAACTCTTCTTTACCAAATCATAAAGCTCATTAACATGCACAGAACCCTCAATAGAAACACCAAAAATGTGTTGCGCCAAAACATCAATACAATTTTCAGGAACTCTAATATTATCAATTTTCTTCTCAAGAGCACATTTAACCATCACAGAACATTCAACCAAATCATCTCTATCCAAAACAATTATCCTACCTTTTACAACACTATGCAATTGATGGCCACTCCTACCTATTCTTTGAATGGCACGCGCAATACTCTTTGGACTTCCTAACAAAACAACCAAATCAATAAAACCAATGTCAATGCCAAGCTCAAGAGAAGTAGAACAAACAACACACTTCACCAAGCCTTTCTTTAGCCTTTCCTCGACGTTAAGTCTATGCTCCCTTGAAAGAGAACTATGGTGAGTAGCAATATTACCACTATGATAAAACTTTGGAAACATCTCCTTCAAATTATGAACTACTCTTTCAGTAGCACTACGAGTATTAGTAAAAACAAGAGTTGTTTTATGGCTTTGAATATGCTCATGCAAAACCCTATACAAAGAATCATGAATTTGATCAACGCTAACATCAACAAAATTTTCTAAAGGAGAAACAACCTTCAAATCAAATTTTTTCAAAAAAGAAACATCAACTATTTTACAATCTCTCGGTAAACCATTTTCATTTCCAACAAGAAAATTAGCTATTTCAACCAAAGGAGAAACAGTAGCACTCAAACCAATTCTACAAAGGTTAGGTGAAAGCCTTTGAAGCCTTTCCATTGACAAAGAAAGATGAACACCACGCTTGTTTTCAGCCAAAGAATGAATCTCATCAACAATAAGCCATTTTACCTTAGAAAGCTTTTCTCTAAACTTAGGAGCCACAAGCATAATTGCAAGACTTTCAGGAGTAGTTATCAAAATGTGCGGAGGCTTTCTCAACATTTGACTACGCACAGCCTGAGTAGTATCACCAGTCCTGACAGCAACTCTAATATTCAGTTTCCTACCTTTCTTATGAACGACTTCTGAAATTTCATTCAAAGGACCAAGCAAGTTTCTCTCTATGTCATTATTCAAAGCCCTTAAAGGAGAAACATAAACACAATAAACAAAATCCTCTAAAGTATTAGACTCGTCATAATTAAGCAACTCGCTCAAAATAGCAGTAAAGGCAGACAAGGTCTTCCCAGTCCCAGTTTCAGCACTAATTAAAGTGTTTTGCATAGAGTGAATATTTGGAATAGCATACAGCTGCGGCTCTGTGAAAGCTCCAAACTTTTGTTTAAACCATTCTGCAAGCAAAGGATTAAGCAAAGAAAAAATATGCTCTGGCAAAAACTTTTCAGACTGAAAAACTATAGGCATAACAACACAAAACAAGCGCTAAATAAATAATAAAATAATAACCTATAGAAAAACAGAAAAATAAAGGCATGAAAATTTTTACTTTCAGTTAATAAAATTTTCCTACTCTACTTTTTTATGCCTGCACAAAACTTTATTGAAATAACTTTTTCTGATCAAACCCTTGACTCAGTTGGAATTTCAATAAAAAACGATATAGAAGAAGACCTAAAGATACAAGGAATAAAAAAAGTCAGATACAGCGAAGTATACTACATACAAATGCAATTAGACAAAAACCAATTAGAAGAAATAGCACAAAAACTCTTTGTCGACCCAATAATACAAGAATACTCAATAAATCAAGACATCATAAAAGACTACGATTTTATGATTGAAGTAAAATACCATGACAACGTAACTGACAATTTAGGCTTAACAGCAGAAGAAGCAATAAAAGACTTCACAAAAAAAACACCACAAAAAGTCCAAAGCGCAAGAAGATACTACTTTTACGGAAACGAAAAACAAGTAGAGAAAATAGCATTAGGATTATTATGCAACCCGATAATTGAAAACTATCAAGTGAGGAAAAAAAATGAATGATGAAATAAAAATATTGGGGCTTTCAGAAAAAGAGCTTGTAGAGTTAAGTGAAAAAATGCTACTCTCTTTAGACTTAGAAGAAATGAAAACCATACAAAATTATTACTCTACAATAAATCGTAACCCAACAATAATAGAAATAGAAACAATAGCACAAACATGGAGTGAACACTGCAAACACAAAACCTTTAATGCAAAAATAATTTACGAAGAAAACAACAAAAAAACAGAAATAAATAGCATGTTCAAAACATTCATAAAAGAACCTTCACAAAAAACCAACAAAAATTGGTTAGTCTCTACATTTTCAGACAACGCAGGCATAATAGCCTTTGACGAAAGCAATAACATAGCAATGAAATGCGAAACACATAATCACCCGTCAGCCTTAGACCCTTATGGCGGCGCAAACACAGGCGTAGGCGGAGTAATGCGAGACATATTAGGAGCAGGATTAGGAGCAAGACCAATAGCAAACACTGACGTTTTTTGTTTTGCACCCCCATCCACAAAAAAAGTGCCAAAAGGAATATTACATCCAAAAAGAATATTTAAAGGAGTAAGAAAAGGCGTAGCCGACTATGGAAACCAGACAGGAGTACCAATAATAAATGGCGCAATAGTTTTTGAAGAAAGATACTTGGCTAACCCCTTAGTTTATTGCGGAACCATAGGAATAATACCAAAAGGAAAAGAAAAAAAAGAAGCAAAACCAGGAGACCTAATAGTAGTAATAGGGGGAAGAACAGGCAAAGACGGAATTCATGGCGCAACCTTTTCTTCAACGACTCTAAAAGAAAACTCCGAATCAAGCGCAGTCCAAATAGGGAACGCAATAGAAGAAAAAAAAATGATAGAAGCAATAATAAGAGCAAGAGACTTAGGGTTATATAATGCAATAACCGATTGTGGCGCAGGAGGATTTTCTTCAGCAATAGGCGAAATGGGAGCAAAAACAGGAGCAAAAGTGTTTTTAGAAAAAGCCCCACTAAAACACAAAGGATTAAAGCCATGGGAAATTTGGATTAGTGAATCTCAAGAAAGAATGATACTCTCAGTGCCAAAACAAAATTTTGAAAAACTAAAAGAAATATGCGAAATAGAAGGCACAGAAGCAACAATAATAGGAGAATTCACTAACACAAAAAAATTAGAATTATACTACGAAAACAAAATAATAGGTAACTTGGAAATGGAATTTTTACACAACGGATTGCCAAAAAAAGTAATGAAAGCAAAATGGTTACAAAAAAAAGAAAAAGAAATAAGCATGAAAGAACCAAAAAACTTGCAAAAAATCTTGTTAAATGTTCTTGCAATGCCAAACATAGCAAGCAAAGAAAAAACAGTAAGAAGCTATGACCACGAAGTAAGAGGCTGCACAATAGGAAAACCATTTGTAGGACCAAACAATGACGGACCTGCAGACGCAGGAATAATAACGCCAATTATAGGAGAAAAAAAAGGAATAGTAGTAGCAAACGGAATAAACCCTAATTATTCAGACTTTGACCCATATTGGATGGCATGCTCAAGCATAGATGAAGCAATAAGAAACGCTATAGCAGTAGGAGCCAATTTTGAAAAAATAGCTTTGTTAGACAATTTTTGCTGGGGAAACCCAAAAAAAGAAAAAGTCTTAGGAGAATTAGTAAGAGCTTGCTTAGGCTGTGCAGACTATTGCAAAAACCTTAACTTACCATTTATATCAGGGAAAGACAGCTTATACAACGAATACAAAACAAGAAAAAAAACAATAGAAATACCAGGAACACTACTTATTTCTTCAATAGGAATAATAGAAGACTCAAGAAAAAAAATAAGCATGCCATTCAAAAAACCAGACAACTCAATTTATGTAATAGGACTGACTTTTTCAGAGTTAGGAGGAAGCCAATACTCAAAACTAATGAAAGAAAAAAAAGGCAAAGTACCAAAAGTAGATTTTGAAACAGCAAAAAAAATTTTTACGACAATAAGCAAAATAATGACAGAACAAGAATCAGAAGATAAAACAATAATGGCCTGCCACGACTGTAGTGAAGGAGGCCTAATAACAACAATAGCCGAAATGAGTATAGCATCAAACATTGGTTGTAAAATAAACCTTTCAAAAGTTCCAACAGGAGAAAAAATAGAAAGAAATGACATAATATTATTTTCAGAGTCAAACACAAGATTCATAGTAGAAGTCTCAACAACAAAAAAACAAAAATTCGAAGAAAAAACAAAAGAAATACCAAAAGCAGAAATAGGACAAACAATAAAAGAACCAAAAGTTGAAGTTTATGGCATTAAAGAAAACAAAATAATAGAAGTCAGCACAGAAGAACTAAAAAAAGCTTGGAAAAAAACACTATGGTGGTAAAAATGAAAGCAATAGTCTTAAGAGCACCAGGAACTAACTGCGACTACGAAACAACCTTTGCATTAAAACAAGTTGGATTCCAAGTAGAAGACACCCATGTCAATGAACTAATACAAAGAAAAAAAAGTCTCAAAGACGCAAGATTATTGGCTATTCCAGGAGGATTTAGCGCTGGCGATTACTTAGGCTCAGGAAAAGTTTTCGCAAACAAACTAATTTACAACCTCGAAAACACAATACCAGAATTTATTAAATCAGGCAACCTCATGATAGGAATTTGCAACGGCTTTCAAGTAATGGTAAAAGCAGGAATATTACCAGGCTTTGAAAATAATTACAAACAACAATTAGTATCACTAACACTAAACAAGCCATTTGGCTTTCAATGCAAATGGGTGAAACTAAAAAAACAAGACTCAAAATGTGTTTTTACCAAAGAAATGGAAGAAGAAATAAACTTGCCAATAGCACACGGAGAAGGACAATTCATAGTAAAAGACAAAAAAGTCTTGGAAAAACTTTACGAAAAAAAACAAGTAGTGTTCAAATACGAAAATAACCCTAACGGCTCAATAGACTCAATAGCAGGAATATGCGACGAAACAGGCAGAGTATTGGGATTAATGCCACACCCAGAAAGACACTTGCTAAAAATAAATTCACCAAATTATGATTTCAGCACAAAAGAAGAACAAAGAGGAATAGAAATATTTAGAAACGCATACAATTACCTGAAAAAATAAAATTACGGCATTAAAATGCTTTGTAGAAATTATGCTGTATTTTAAAGTCGTTTTTTGAAAGTCTTTTTCAGGACTTTGTGCTTGTTAGTCGTTTTTTAGTCGTTGTTTTTGTTTGTTTTTAAATCATTTCTACAGAGCGTCATTAAAAATTTATAATATTAAATTCTACGATATCTGCCTTTACCAGGATAATGTTGCTGTTTTCCCCAAGTCCTTCTAACAACACGTTTACTTCCAGGAGACAAGTTTAGAGCACTACCTAAAAAATTTGACGCAGATCTAGAGTCAGGAAAAATATGCAAAAGATTTCCCAAAGAATTATTAACCTTATTAAAAATTTCAAATGCGGTATTAGGGCCTAACTTTTCATTATGCATTCTTAGTTTATTCCACAGAATTTCATTTACAAAACGCAACTCTCTATCAACTACTACATGATTTTTAGCAAACTGACCTTTCATTTTAGCCTCCTCATTCCTTGCAATAAGGTTTTTCAAATACTCTCTTATCGCTAATTCCAAATACTCTTTTTGAACATCAGTAGGAGCTAACCTTGGAAATTCAAAAGAAACATTATTTTTTTTTGCATATTCAACCGCAAATTGTTTTATTCTTTCTCGTGAATATACTGTCGGGTTAACCAAAGAAGCTATGTAATGAATTTCAGAAAGAGAAACAACACCTTTATTTTTGCTTGCAAAATCAAATAATTTATCTAATAAACTTAAAACGCCAGCATGCCTATTAAAATTTGGATTTTTAAAATTTTCATACAAACGTTTTATTTCATCATCAAACTTATCTAATAACACACCAAGATTAGCCATCAGAATTATATATTCCTAATTCTCTTTAAATTCATTTCATTCAAACAAATTTTAGGAGTTATGACCAACTCATCTTGAGCCCAAGAATGAGCTTGTCTTAGATTTTTTCCTAAAGCAACTATGTTTTTCATGAAATTAGAAAAACTATCAATTATTCTAACGCTATTAGGAAGCAAAGCACAAGAAATTTCACCATTCTCAATAATGAAAGAATCACTTCTTATAGTAGAAGAATAATCAAAGCTCGTTGAACCATTAATAGGATAAGTATACCAAATTCTTCCAATGTAAATCCCATTATTCACTTCTTTTAATAGTTCTTCTTCACTAAAATCTCCTTTAGAAACAACAAAATTACGGCCCATTATAGAAACTTCAGAAGAATATGACCTATTAGTTCTATAACCATTCAAAGGTTGAAACTTTTCGTATTCTTTCCTTTTTTTGAAAAAATAATCATTTGATAAAAAGTTTTGAAAAACACCATTCTTAATTATTTCAACCCTTCCAGAAGGATTGCCTTCATCAGTTAAACCTGTAGAATTGTAAGAGTCAACATAAAAAGGGTCATCTAAAACACTAAAGTTCTCCGAAGCCACTTTTTTATCAACCAAGTCAGAAAAAGGACTTACTCCTAAATCTAATGAAGACAAATACACATCAAACCTGCTGTTAAACAACTCTGCAACAACTAATTCACTAAGCAACACTTTATGTTTTCCTGATTCAACATGTTTTGGATTTTTTGAAGCCAAAGCCTTTTGCATTGATTCAGCACCTATTTTCCTTATATTAAAGTTTTCAAAAGAATTTCCTGAAGCAAACGAAGTGCCAGAACTAACGCTTTCTGATTCAATATTAGAAGTAATGCTACAATCAAAACCAGTGTTTTGCTCTTTGGCTTTTATACCATTACTATTCATAACACAAAAAGATGAAAAAAAAGTATCCAATTCTCCAGTAATGTTAAACATGCTTTCATGCTTTGCTTCTTCAATAGCACCATCCAAAACAGACCAAGCATTTTTAGCCATGGCTTGCGCATCAAACTTTTTAATTTTACTGTCTATCAAAGGCTTAAATTTACTTTTGCCTTTTGGCTCAGGCAAAGAATGAAAATCAAGGTCTTTTACTTTACTTTTCAAAGCTTTTTGATAAGCCTCTTCAAATTCATGCCTACTAAAACCATTATCGCATGACCCAAAACCATAAGAGCCATCATCAAAAAGAACCCTTAAACTTATTCCTTTTGACTCAAGCAATTTCGCTTCTTCAACACCATTGCTCGCTATTTTTGAATGGTAAGCAATCCTAAAAATTGACGCAAAAGAAATTGAAGCAAAAGCTTCTGCTTGTCGGACGTTAGGCTTTTTTAAAACAAAGTTTAGCAAATCATCTACGACACTATCAAGTTTTTCTTCTAACATTTATGATCACTATGAATATCATCAGAAAAAGAGCCAACGTTAGCTCTAAAACGCAAATGAGGACCGCCATTGCCTACTCTCATCGTTTGCATTGGCGTACCTTTACCACAATTAGGCACGTTATAAAGCTTTAAATCATCAGCAGCCTCAATAGTCATAAAAACATCAAAAGAATTGCCTTCAACACTTCCTTTCCTATAAAGCCTTGTTATTTCGCCATTCTTTATTTCAAATATTTTCCAACAACTAATATTAAAGTTCTGCCTACTCTCACCAATAGAAGGAATTTTTTGACCAGAAACATAAAAACCATTTCTTGTCTCCTCAATTAACTCATTAGCCTTCCAACTTCCTTTATCAAAAAAAGTATTACTCATCCTAACCAAAGGAACCATTGAAGAAGAACTGGCTCTCATATGTCCATTAGGCTTTTCACCCAATAAAAAACTAGTTTCATTAGAATTCATAAAACCTTTTAAAATACCTTTTTCAACATTAACAACTTTAGAAGCAAGAATACCTTCATCATCATACAAATAATTCCCATAACCTTCCAAAGTTGGGTCAGAAACAACACTCATTTCTTCAGAACCAACTCTTTTTTCTATCTCATTATCATCAAAATTCCTGAACCACCAAGCTCTCCCAGCCCAAGCAGTTTCTCGCTTTAAAGCCCTATCAGCCTCACTCGGATGCCCACAAATTTCATGACATAAAAGAGTATTAAACCAAGGATCAGAAACAACAACAGCATTCTGAACATTAGGAACTGCAGGAGCATTAGACAAGTCAACCACACCTTTAGCAACAAAAACACAAAAGTCATCAAAAGACATAGAATGAGAATTATTCCCATCCAAAGCCTCAAGACCTTTAGAGTCACTCAACCATTCATGATAAGACTCTAAAGACTTCCCCTTTGCCGCAACAAAAACAGAAGGCTCTGTTATAGGCAAAGTTTGGTCAACGATAGAGCCAAGGCTATTAACAAAAACTTTTCTTTCTAAACAAGCAAAAATAGAGACAACGTTAGAAGCAACACCCTCAATTTTTTTCAATTCGGAAGAAATTCTCTCAGAATCTTTTACAAAATCTTCACAATTAGCATCCAACGGGCTTTTTTTGAACGCCCTTTTCCACTCTACTTTTTTTTGCTTTAACCTACTAAAAGACTCAGAAAAAACAGAATTAACACCTAAAAAACGCTCTTTCTCAAAAGAATTAGCTTTCGCAAGACCAAGAGCTTTTCCAAAAAGAGCCTCACAAACAAGCTTGAAGTTAGAAAAATCACTTTTTGACAAAGTAGTTCCAGCAAAACCCATGCCGAAAGACTTGCCATAAAAAACCCTAACACCAACGTCGGCAAAATAATCTTGAACAGCAGACTTTGAATTACCATTCAAAGCTTCTGCACCTAAAAAATTTGAAATTGAAAGGCGAGCATCAAAGTAAGGCACGTTATTTTTTTCGGCAAAAAATGACAAGTGCTTTTGAAAATCTTCTTTAAAGTCAGAAATATTATCAACAGACAAAACAAAGTCGTTCATAAAAAAACAATAATTCCAATATTCAATTAAAAATAAATACCTGACTAACGCCTTTATTTATAATGAAAACAAAAGGCATTACACCATCAACAATAGGGCTAATACTACTTTGCATAGGAATAACCATGTATTTCATAAATTTCATTAACGGAAAAATTATAGAAACAAAACCATACTTGCTTTTGATAATGTCAATACTTTACCTAATAGCTGTTTATGACATAGCATTTGAAAAAACCACGACAAAGAAAAAAAACCTGCTACAAAAACGAGTTTAATAAAAGCAAAAAACGACTAAAAAAAATAATCAGCAAAAAGAAAACAAAAAATTAAAAAAAATCAAGAATTTTGCTTTGCAAGCTCTTCCTCAATCAAAACAGCAATATCATCAAACGACTTAGGAGCAACTACAGGCTTGCCATTCACAAAGAAAGTAGGAGTAGCATAAACACCCGCCTCAATAGCCTCTCTTTTATTCTTCTCAACAACACTAGCGTACTTTTTAGAATCAAAACAAGAAACAAAAGCATTCAAATCAAGGCCTATTGACTCAGCATAACTAAAGTAATGTTTCCTTAAATCTGAAATGTCTTGAGTCTGACCACAAACTTCTTGGTTAGCAAAAAGAGCATCTTTATACTTCCAAAAAGAGTTCTGCTCGTTAGCACACTCAGCAGCTAAAGAAGCCTCAAAAGAATAAGAGTGAGAAGGCAAAGGCAAAGACTTAAAATAAAATTGGATTCTATCACCATACTTTTCAAGAATTTCACTAACAATAGGCTCAGTAGCCTTTGTAAAAGGACAAGAAAAACAACCAACTTCAACCACTTTAACCAACGCATTTTCATTGCCAAGCCAAGGCTCACTGCCAAAAGCCACAGGCTTCAAACTTTCAGGAGACTTCTTGAAAAGAAAAGAAAAAAAGCCACCATTATAAGTCTCAGGTTTCAACAAACAAGCCTCAACAGAATCTTGCCCATTACAATTCCCATAAACAAAAAAATTGTACAAACCCAAAGCAGCATAAACAAAACTCAAAACAAAAATCAAAGTAAACAAAAAAGACAAAGACTCAAAATGCTTATTGACAAAAGAACCCAAAGGCTTGTTAAACTTCATTATCTTGACAGAAGTTAAAACTCTCAACCTTTTATCAAGCCCAGTATTACAAGGCCTAAAAGTCATTTTCCTAAAAACACAATCAAAAGCCTCTTTTGCAAGTTGCCTATGAGTAGCAGAAAAAATACCTAAAAAACCAAAAACAACCAAAGCAATTACACAAACAACCATTAATAAACCATACAAAAGAAATAATATAAAAGTAAGCATTCGAATCAAGTTTTTATATTTGAAACCAATATTATTTACATGATAAAATTTTTTGCCATGTTAGTTTTGTTATTACCACTCACTTATTCACTAACAATTAACACGCCAAGCGTAGTTCCTTCAAATACGCCATTTAGTTTTTCAGCATACTTGGACTCGGTTGATACTTGGGAAAAAAGTTTAGTTTTTGTAGACAAAAACATGGTAATTAGCATTTACCCTAACGGCGCAGTAGTCTTAGATCCTAAAAATGGGCACACAATAATAAAGGCTTTGACAGTAGACCTTGACCCTAATTCCTCAGCAGGACTAATGTTGTACGCTGTTCACTCTGGATTTTCACAAGGCGAACACACTATCTCAATTATTTCTGACTCAAAAAGCAATTCAGCTTCAGTCTTTTCTATTATTCCATTAGATCAAAACTTTGGAAATGAAGTTTATTCGGTATTAGAGGCTCAAACGTTCAAACTAAACGACTTGGAAACTAACTTGGAAGACATTAATTTACAATTAACAAATTTATCTAAAAAAATTTCAGTGATAAACCAAAAAATGGAATACTTGGAAAAAGAAAAACCAAAAATTGAGGCTACT
>JAWANB010000009.1:14863-26177 GCA_038895675.1 Candidatus Iainarchaeum sp. | reverse complement strand
AACCATTCTCGTCAAATTATTCGTCCTAAACAACAAATCATTATTATCAACACTCGAAACAACATTAGAACTCAAACCAGCCCAAAAATTCGCATCACGAGAACTCCTAATAGTCAAATCATCAACAACATTAGCATCCGAAAGTGGGAAAGTAGCATTAAACACAGAATCACGCACATAACCAACAACAGTAATATTATCAGAAACATTAGCATCCTGCCAAGGAACCTGAGACTGCAAAACAGCCCATATATTAGCATCAATAGTAGCACCAGAAGGAATATGCGGCTTATTAACAACATTCAAATCCCAATCAACAGGAAACGCAGCATTAAACACAGAATCACGCACAAAACCAAACACATTATTAATGAAAGCATTGCCAGTAACGTTAAGGTCACCAACAACATTCAAAGTGTTTTGAGGCTGATTAGTGCCAATACCTAGCCTATTCAATGATTCATTCCAATACAAGTTTGAATCTTGAGCAATAACACCTAAAGAACCAAACAATAATTGGCCTTGAGCAAGACCGCCTATAGCGCCATAATTTATTCTTGCAACATTATTAGTATCTGAAACCAAAACATATCTTGCGTCAAAAGGAGCGTTGTTGTCTAAAGTTAACAAAGAAAAGTTTCTATCAACCAAGTTTTTGAAATTCAAATAATAATTACTATCAAAGCCGTCAAAAAGACCATTCCAATCAGAAGTAGGTAGAACATTGAGCGCAATAGTGTTAGCATCATTGTCAATTGAAATTGGTGAAAAGCCAATATAAGTTCTTCCTCCACCACCACCAGGAATATTGCTACAAGTCAAAGTATCGCCAATAGCAGTAACAAATTGTCCACTAACACAACCAGCAGGATAATCCTTTAACCTTGACCAAGAAAGATCAAGGTAAGCTTCGCCTGTAACATTAACATCGCCAACAACATGCAGTTTGCTTGAAGGATTGTTAGTGCCTATTCCAAAGTTGCCGGATGTTCCAACGAGCCTTGCTAATTCAGAGCCAAAAGACCTAAAGACAAGGTTTCCGTCCTTTGAATTTATTTTATTGACATTAATGTCGTCAGCAGAAATAATGACATTGCCAAGATAAGAAACGCCAGTAACATTAAGGTCACCAACAACATTCAAAGTATTTTGCGGAGCCAAAGTTCCGATGCCAACTCTACCAAGAGAAGACACTACAGACAACAAACCATAACCAGCATAAAAATTAGAAGTAACGTTAGCATCACCAACCACGTTAAGACTTGCTACAGGCAAAGAAGTCCCGACACCAAGTCTCTTTGCAGAATAATCCCAAAACAAGTTACCATCGCCAAAAATAGAAGAACCATTGTAAAACAACAAGCCACCTGAAACAAAAGAAGAAGCACCAGTACCACCACTAGCAACACCAAGAGGAGAACCAAGAGACAAAGAATCAATTAAAGCAGAAGAAAAGTTAGCATCAACAGAATAAATTCTCCTAAACCTACGCAAAGCCGAACCCAAGTCCCACATATTGTCAGGGTCAGGCAAATAATGACCATTAAGATCAATTCCAGTAACGGTAGCAGCGTTAAAATCATTCAAAATAACAATGCTTTGAAAATAACCAACGCCATTCTGCAAAGTAATGCCGCCCGAACTAAAGCCACCATTAACCCACAAAGGAGAAACAAAATTCCAAGAACCACTTATTGTCTCATTAAAGGCTTTCCTACCAAACAAAAAATTAGCATCAACCTTATTCAACAAAACATTATTGGCATCAGCCTGAGTATAAAAAACGAGGTTAGCATCAGCAGACTTCACAAACCAATTATTAACATCAAATTGCTTAGCATAAGTAGCATTAAAATCAGAATCAAAACCAAGATCAGAAAGCTTAGAACCAACCTTAGAAATCTTAGACCAATCAATGGCAGCAGAAACAGAAATATCAGCATTAACAATAGAACCATCAAGTATAGAAGAACTCTTTATAGCCCCACGAGAACTCTCAAACATACGCCTATCAGAGCCAGAAAAATTCAAGTCAAAACCATTAACCAAAATATCCATGTAATAAATTTGCCCATAATTCAAATCCAAAGGAGTAATAGAACCAAGCATCACATCAAAAAAACCATTAATGATAGAACCATTAAAATCAGAACCAGAATCATAAACAATATTACCACCAACATTAGCATCATAAATCAAAACACGCAAATCACCAGAATTAATAGGAGACCCAGAAGAAACAGCCTTACCATGCAAAGCCATTAACTGCTGAACAGAAAAAACAAAAGGAACAAAAACAAACAACACTAAAACAAAAAAAACAAAAACCCTTGAAAAAACAACGGCCTTAGCCAAAACCCCCACTCCTCAAAATAATTTATACATTGAAGTTAATATAATTCACTTTAGAGAAGAAACAAAAAATATTTAAATATAAAAAGTAAGAACAAAAACTAACAACTCAAAAAAATAACGACAACAAGCCAAAGCAAAGACAAAAAAATGGCCTTAAAAAAGCAGGCTCTATAGAAATGACTTTTAAATCAAACAAAAGTTTACAAAACAAGCCAACGACCTTAAAAAAGCAAAAATGATTTCTACTAAAACAACAGAAAAACAACTGCTAAAAACCAAAAAAAAAACAAAATAAAAAAAAAAGCACAAAAAAAACTAAATAATAGCTCCTGCAAAATTACTAAAAAATCAGTTTAATTTCTCGACTCTAAACTCCAAAACCGCATTCTCCTTGACCTCAAGCTCGGAAATACCTTTATCAGCATAAACCCCATCAACATAAATAGCAAGGTATTCGCCCTTTTGAGGCACCAAGTTCTCAACACTCAAAACCATTTTACCAAAACCAAAGTCTTTGTAAGTAAAATTAACATTATTAGAAACCAACGCATCAAAAACTTTCTGACCAGAAAAAGACTTCAAAAACAAATAATTATAGTCACTACCATAACCATACTTCAAAACAAAAAAAACAGGCTTCTGCTCCAAATAATTTTGTTTAGAACTCTGTCCAACACAACCAAAAACAAAAAAAACAACGAACAACAAAACACAAATAAACCCAAACCTCATTTCAAAAAACTCCTAAAAGAAAAAAGAGTCTTAACTTTACACAAAAAAGAACTTGCTTCTAAAGCAACACGCTTATCAAGAAAAGGAGAAATCAAAATAATAGAAAAACAACCAGAAACGAGGTGCATTATAGTAAAAGGCACTTGCAAAACAAGAGTCAAAAAAAAGTCCTGCTTAAAAATAAAAGAACTCATTAAAGGCCCAGTAATAAAATCAAACAACAAAATACCAAGAACACCATTAGACAAAAAAGAACCAAGCGAAGACTCGACAAAAGACAAACGCCAACGCCAAAACAAAACAACTAAAACGTAAGCAAAAGAAGTCACGAAAGACCAAACACCAACACCAAAAGTAAAAAAATCAAAAAGCAACATAGAAAAAAAAGCAAACAAAACAGGCTTCCACAAAGGCTCGTTCTTAGAAGCAGGCACCAAAAAACCAACTAAAGGATCAGAATTAGGAAAAACACGCAACAACCTATAAAAAAAACACAAAACAAAACCCTTTAAATAACCAAAAGACAAAAAAAACACCCTACAACAAAAACAACAATCAAAAATAAAAAAACAATCTAAAATTAAAAATCGTTTTTATGTTCCTCAAAATGCATTTTCAAGTCAACAAAAGTCTTAAGCAACATGAAAAACAAAAGTAAAACATAATTAAAAAAACCAAAGAAAAACAAAAAACCGGCAAAAATCAGAGTTAAATGAACAGGAAAAATACGAGAATAAGGCTTAAAAAACAAAAGTTGAGCATTACCCAAAGTAGAGTAATAATTAACAGACTTTTTATAATAATAAAGAAAAGACAAAAAATGATTTACAAAAAAAACAAAAACTGAAATAATAATACTAACAGAAAAAATATTGATGTTTTGAAAATTAGCAAACACAAACAAAAAAACAAAATAAACTAGATGAAAAAAACTATAATGGACAAAGAAAAAGAAAGCAAGAAAAAAACCAAACAACTTAAAGCCTGACTCAACCCCAAAAAGAGAAGGAATAAGTCCAGAAACTATGGAACCATTTTCTAATTTTACAGACTTAAAAGTAAAAAGCAACTTCAAAAAATGAAAAAAACCAATAATAAAACTTTGTATAACATAAACAAAAACCACTTCAACAAAACTCCAATTAAAAAACAAAGCAAAAATAATAGAAACAAAATTCGCAAAAAGCAAGCTAACAGCAGTAGAAGAAGACTTCAAATCAGAAAACAAACAAAAACACCCTACAAAAAAACAATGAAAAAAAATAAAAAAAATAACCAATAAGCAAAAAGACCTGAAAAAGACTTTTAAAACCAAAATAAATTTATATATTGATATATGTCAATAAGTATATGGTTGGAAAAAAAACGATTACTATTCTGAAGGCTCTTGCTGACGAAACAAGGCTGAAAATATTGGAACTACTTTTAGATGGCGAGAAATGTGTCTGCGAAATATTTCCAAAAGTGAATAGAACACAGTCAACAGTTTCAATCCAATTAGGCAAACTTGAAAAGGCTGGCTTGATTGAATCAAGGCGAGAAGGCAAAAAGATTTTCTACAAAATCAAATACTTGGCTATTTGCGATATGTTTAAGGCGCTTGGATGCAAAAAAGGCACATTACGAAAAAATGACTGCTGTTATAGGTGAAAATAAATGAATGAAAAGAAATCATTCCTGATAATCATTGCATTGTTCTTAGCATTTTATTTTATGCCAATTGGAAGTGAATGGCTAAACAATTCCTTGCTGAGTGCTTTTGCAATGCTGCATGAATATTCAACACAGCATATTCTAACTTGTCTTGTTCCAGCATTTTTCATTGCAGGAGCAATTGCAACACTTGTGAAAAAACAAGCAATATTAGAATATTTGGGTCCAAAAGCAAAACCACATATTTCATACCCAATCGCGTCTATTTCTGGAGCAGTGCTCGCTGTTTGCAGCTGTACAATCCTACCATTATTCACAAGCATATACAAAAGAGGTGCAGGATTAGGCCCTGCAACAGCATTCCTCTATTCAGGACCAGCAATAAACGTAGCAGCAATTTTTCTAACCGCAAGTGTTTTGGGGTTTAAGATCGGATTGGCAAGGGCAGTTTCAGCAATTGCTTTGGCAATACTTGTTGGCCTGACAATGGCTCTTCTTTTCAGAGAAAAAAGAGAAAAAGACAGCTTTGTTTTAACAGAAGAAAAAGACCACAAAATCTCCAAAAAAATTTTGGTGTTATTTTTTGCACTAATGTTTGGCATTCTTGTAGTAAATGGCTTGCAAATTGATGCAACAATAAAGTGGACAATAATGATTGCGCTTGCAATTGCAACTACTGCAATTGCATTCTTCAAATTTAAAACAGAAACAAGAAAGGAGTGGCTTTCAGAAACTTGGGGCATAAGCAAACTGCTAATTCCCTACTTGTTTATTGGAGTTTTCATAGTCGGATTCATACAGCCCCTGATACCGGAACAACTCGTAATACAATTGGTTGGCTCAAATACAATCCAAGCAAACCTCTTAGCATCAATATTTGGGGCATTCATGTATTTTTCTACGCTAACAGAAGTTCCGATAATGCAATTGTTAATAGCAAAAGGAATGAACCAAGGACCAGCATTAGCAATGTTGCTAGCAGGCCCGTCACTTAGTTTGCCAGCAATGCTTGTAATAAGGCAAGTTTTGGGAAACAAAAAAACAATCGCATACGTTGCAATAGTCATAATATACTCAGCAATAGCTGGTTTGATCTTTGGAATGCTTTAAAGGCGGAAAAAATGGTTGAAAAAGAATGGTTCGGAATTACAAGAGAAGAAATTGATTGGACCCCAACAATTCAAAACTTGCTCTTGTGGAGGTGATTGTAAATGAAAATTCAAGTATTGGGTTCTGGCTGTCCAAAATGCAAACAAGTTGAAGCAAACGTAAAAAAGGCTTTAGAAGAAACTGGCAAAAAAGCGGAAATAGAAAAAGTGACAGACATAAACAAAATAATCGAATTCGGGGTAATGGCAACGCCAGCAATAGCAATTAATGGAAAAATTGTTTGCAACGGCAGAATCCCGACAGCAGAAGAAATCAAAAAATGGCTATGAAAAACATAATCTTTAATCAATAATCCCTACATAGTAATACAGGCAATGATGAGGTTAACACCTGCTGATTCATTTGAAAATGATGATTTAACTCAACTCTGAGCCACTCACTTTTTCGGTTCAATTATTTCCTGAACGCTACCTTCACCTAACTTTGGGTAATTGCTAAGAGCTTCTTCTAAAGGTTCAAACTTAGGGCCATTCAAATTATGTAAAACCCAATGAACTCCATTAATTTTACCATAGTATAGAACAACATGAGAATAAGGCCTACCTTGGGCTTTTGCTTTATTATTGTTTGGACTATATGGATACCAAATTCCAAGAATTCTACCAGGCTTAAGATGACTTTCAAAATCTCGCAAAGAAGTTTTTTTTTGGTTTTAATTCCCCGTCTTTAGTTCTTTCCAATAAACTAAAAACAACATTATTTTTTTCGAACAACGTCCAAGCGTGCCCTCTAGCATAATTAAGATTGAACAATATTTTTGCAAGCATATTAACATAGCCACTGCACCAACCAGGCTTATTATAATCTAAAATACCACGCCTACTTATTTTCAAAGGCACTCTTGGAGCAAGTCCTTTTTCAATAGCTTTACGAACAGCGGTTTTTCTAAATATAAAAGTATATAATTTCTTATAGAAACTATTACCAACCATTGAATCACAAGAAAAATAAAAACGTAAAATATTATTTAAATCAAATCATTTAACATCTTTCCAAAATTAATTGCCCTTTCTTTTTGTTCAGAACCAAAAGCAGTAATTTCAACATAAACGTTTTTTTCAGAGTCATCAATAAAAAAAAGCAAAAACTCCTTTCCATTAGGACCATCTCTTGAAAACATCATGGCTTTTGAACCAAAACCAAAATTAGTGTCAGACAATTCTTCAAAATAAGTTTTCAAAGAATTTTTTTTAGAGTCAAAATAATTATTCAAAGAAGACTCGTTAGGATATTCAATTATAACAAAGTTAAACAACAATGAATTACCCTTACTAACAAAACACTTTCTATTAATAACGCCTATTTTCGGAGTCTCTTTAAAAACATCAAAACCTGGCTCGAATTTTTTCTTTAACTCATCAAAAATTATTTGATCTGAACAATCATAAGGCTTAGAAAGTTTTTTTGCCGGATCTTCTTTAGTTAGAGATTGTCTTGGCACGAAAGGTTTATCATCAACAATAACACTTGGGCTTAGAGATGGCGTAGGGCTTGTTTTTACTTCCTTTTTCTGAATACAACCTAAAGAAAAAGAAAGCAAAACAACACAAATTAACATTAACCAAAATCTTTTACTATAGAGTCTAACCATAAAAACCAAATAAAATTACTTTAAGGTACTTATTAAAAGTTTTCAATTTAAAAAAATATAAAGTTAAAGAATCAAAAAAGCTAACAAGGTAACGACACGAATATTAATTTTTTGAAAGACTTAATTTTAAGCCCTTATGATGAAAAACGAGAACTGAACAATGATGAAACTGGTTCGAACTGAAGGGCAAAACCAAAACAACTAACACTGGAATTGTTTAAAAACAAACAAAAAAAAACGACTTGAAAAAGTCCTTGCAAAAGAAACAACAAAAAACAACATTAAAAAAGTCGTATAACGACTAAAAAAACATTATTTTTCTACAAAGCCAAAAAAACTAAACATTTTTATTATTCCAAGTCATTCTTTTCTTTTTATCTTTTGATTCGTCCCTATATTTTTTAGCGAGAACAGAAGCAGCACCAACAACAGGCTCTAAATCATCTGCTTTAGGCAAAAAAAACAATTTGGTAAAAGAAGTTTTTATAGGAGCACCATCAACAATAATTTTAGCGTCAGCAAAATTAGAAAGTAGCTCTGCAATCTTATCAATAGCAATAGCTTCAACGTCATTAATTGTTTTTCCACTATTACGCAAATAATCTAATAATTCAGCATTAACTACTACATGAACAGAAGCAAGCATTTTTTCAGAAACTAGAGAAGCCTTTGACTGAATAGCATTTATCTTCTTACTATCCCTCAACTCAAGCAAAGAATTAGAATCGGCAAGAACACCACAAACCACTAAAGGACCAAAATTCTCACCTCTACCTACTTCATCTATGCCGATAACTAATTCTCTTTTCAAACCAAGCATGGACAAGAACTCGTCTTTAACTAAAGAAGCATTTTTGCCTTGAATAGAAAGCCTGCCAGAAGAATAAAGAGTGATAGTACAATCTTTGTACTTGACACGCTTTTCTTCAAAATAATTTGTTACCTTAGCCTCTTCAAACTTAGAAAGCAAATCTAAAACAGCTTTCTTTTGATTTAAACCAAAATTCAAAGTTTCCTGCACCAAAACACCTAATCAATTAACTCAGCATCATAAACAAAAACTTCAACACCCTTCTTCCAAGCGTCTTTACTCAAGCCGGCCTTTAGACAAAGCTCTTCCAAAAAACTCACTTTATCGTCAAATTGCTCCCAAACTTCAGGCAAAAAAGTCGCCTGCCTTAAACCTTTTTTTATAATTACACCCTTACTAATATCCAACTTAGAAAGAAGGTCATCAACATTAGAATACTCGAGTTTTTTAGGCAAACCTAAAACAGAAATAGAAATCACGATTTTATCAAGCTCATGCTCTTCAACAGGCAAAAATCGTGGATCAGAAAAAGCGGCTAACTCAGCATTCCTAATTATAGCACTATACAATTTACCGAAAGGTTCAGTATTACCAATACAACCCCTAAGCAAACCATTTTCATGCAATGTCACAAAACACGCACGCTCCTCTAAAAGCTCCTTACTTTTTATTTCACTCTCAGAAATAACAAAGCTTTTTCCTTTTTTCAAAGGATAATGAATAGCGTTTTTAGCAAGACTCAAAGCTTCGCGATGCCAATTATTATTCATAAAAAGCATAAGCACCATAACCAACTACTCTTTGCCTATCACCAGCAGTATCTCCAGAATTCTTGTAATCCAAAAAAACGCCTTTCCAAGAAAAGCGCTTCGCCAAATACATTAAAGCAATTACAGGAATCTTGCCACAAGCCTCAATACCTTCAACAGAATCAAAATCAAGAGAAGGAATAGCTTTATTAGCAACAGAATCCAAAGCAACAGCTTTCTTATAAGAATGATAATGACTCAAATCAGAACTAGCGATAACCAAAGTTTTATCATCAACCAAAGGCTCTAAAGCAATAGCCAAACTTTTAGGCTCATAATCGCCAACAACTATAGGATTTATAGTAAAGTTCTTCAAAACCTTTTGCAAAAAAGGAAGTTGAACCTCAATAGAATGCTCGTCCAAATGAGCAGGATAAAATTCAGGAAAACCAACCTCTAAAGTCCTGACTCTTCCTAAAGGAGTCTCCCACTCAAGATAACCAGAAACAGCAGCACCACTAAAAGCAACGAAATGAGAAGGACCCAAAATCAAGACTTTCAAAGACTCGTTTTGCCGTGAAAAAAGTTGCTTGTAAGCAACAGCAGCAACAACACCAGAATAAACAAAACCAGCATGAGGACAAACCAAAGCACGCAAAGTTCCAGACAAAGAAAAAGTTTTAGCTCTTTCAAGCAAATTATCAATTAAATTAGAAAGCTCTTTTTTTGAAACAGGATAAAAAGAGCCAGCAACTGATGGTCGCCTAACAAAATCAGAAGGCTTTTCAGACAAATCAAACAAAGCACACATATTACCAAAAATAATATACACACAACACTTAAATTTTATGGAAAAAATAAAAAAACAAAACAATTTATTAAAAGTACTACAAAAAGCATAATTATGCAACTTCTAAAAGAATTCATGGATTTTTTAAACGAATACAAAATAATAGGACTTGCAATAGCATTCATAATAGGTGCTGCAGCAACAGATTTAGTGCAATCGCTTGTAAAAAATATAATAATGCCAATAATACAACCTTTACTTTCAAATGGGGACTGGCAAAATATCACCCTGACAATAGGACAAGTCAATATAGGGCTTGGACAGTTTCTTGCTTCTCTAATAAATTTTTTGATAATCGCAATAGTAGTATTTTTAATTGCAAAGTTTTTATTGAAAGAACAAAAAGTAAGCAAAAAATAGCTAACAGATAACTAAACTTTTCTCCAACAACAATAAACACTCAACTTTTCAAAAAACAATTTAATTTCAGAAACTACTTTCCAATAAAAACCAAAACTTTCCAAAATTCTTTCAGTCTCCCTAAAACCATTTAAGTTAGATTGCAAAAAATAACACTTACCATTTTTACTCAAATGCAAAGGAAATTCTGTTAAAAACTCATCTAAAACTTCACGACCTCTTTTACCGCCGTCAACATCAACAAACCTTATTTTCTCACTTGGAACATAAGGCGGATTAAAGACAATCAAATCAAAAATTTCAGGCACAGAACTAAAAAGGTTTGATTGCCTAACAATGACTTTATCATCAAAACCAATTTTTCTACAATTTTCCAAAGTAACCTTGAGACACTCTTCATTAACATCAATAGCCAACACTTTTTTTGCACCTCTTTGCAACAAATTCAAAGTCTGAATTCCAGAGCCACAACCAACGTCGAGAGCAAAAAGGTTTTTACAATCCTTAATCGAAGAAACCAACAAATAAGAATCATCAGAAGGAAAATAAACATTAGAAGGACAAGAAAAAACAAAACCATTCAAAAAGAAACTCTTAGATTTTTGCAACATAAAATTCAATTTTGCTCTTTTTGCAATGAACACTTCTCAAATTCAGGATGACGAGCACAAAAAGAATCCCTAACATTAATTGTCTCTACCAACTCTTGACAATCAACCAAAGCCAAGCCAGTTCTTTTAATACCCAAACTTTCAACTATTTCAGTGTTAGTAGAATAAACTTGTTTATTATTATCAAAACACTTCTTGAAGTCCTCTTTATCTAAAGAAGTCCTCGAAAAAGCAACGTCTATTTCAAACAAATTCAAAGGCTTACCAAAATGATTACTCAAAGTCCAACAACCTTTTATTTCAGGATCAGTTAAGATAGTTTCGTCTCCGCCAAAAGGATTATTACAATAAATTCCAGTCATTGTCCTTTCTAACTCAACAAACTTTCCTTGTTGCGAAGCACAATACAAAGCCAAATTGCCTAACTGAGAA
>JAWANB010000009.1:0-14764 GCA_038895675.1 Candidatus Iainarchaeum sp. | reverse complement strand
TCCGCCAAAAGGATTATTACAATAAATTCCAGTCATTGTCCTTTCTAACTCAACAAACTTTCCTTGTTGCGAAGCACAATACAAAGCCAAATTGCCTAACTGAGAATTTCTATCTTGAGAAAAGCCGATTTGAGCATAAACAAAATTTATGCCAACCAAATCGTTAAAATCACTAATAAACTCATACAACTTTTTCCTATTATAAGAAAATTGCGGAGTGTAATAATCATCAAACAAAACAACATTAGGCTTTGAAGAAGTACAAAAAACAGGCTTTTCAAGGAAAAAAACAGAATAAAAAGTCTTTTTATCAAGATTAATTTCAGGCGCAACATAAACTCTATCAATTTTTTTCATAGTACCTTTTGAAACTTCCAAATCAAAATCAGAAATGGTTTTAGGATAAAACTTCAATTTCTCAGCATCAATTAAAGCAGTAGGCAAAACCTTCAATTCAAACTTTTTTATTAAATCTTTCCCCTCTTCAGAAGAAGCCTCGACTTTGTAAATCCTATAAGGGATTTTTCTCACTTGAAATAAAGTTTCAAAAGTGTTTGTTTGTTCGCAACTTTTACAATCATTAGAAAAAATCATTGTTATTGGCACAGTCCTATAATCTAAATCGTTTATTAGAGAATTAATGTCCATATCGTTTTTTCCATTAACCTTATTCTTGTCAAAATTATCAAAACCAAAGAAAACGAACAAAGCTAAAGCAAATACAACACCAAACAAAAAAACCAACACGAAAATATAGAAAGGAGGGTTTTCACCTCTTTTAACTTCGTCTACTGAAGAAACACGAGGCTTCGAAACTGATTCTAAAAACTCTTCTTTTTTAGCTTCATCAACTTTTGACTTTTTAGTCGCCATAACAATTACCTAAAAAAAACGAATAAACAAAAATTGGATCACAACCCTATTTTAAATAATATTTAATATTTGAACAAGTATAAGTTTAAAAATGGTGAGTTAATGCTCATTGATTCACACTGCCACTTGCAAGAAATGAAAGAACAAGAAAAAGAAATACAAGAAGCAAAATCAAAAGGAATTACTAAAATACTAACTAATTCTGTAGACATGAAGTCAATAGAAGAATGCCTTGAATTAGCAAAAAGATACAAAGAAGTAAAAGCAGCTATAGGAATACACCCAATAAACATTTTGGGAATGAGTCAAGAAGAAATAAAAGAAGCCCTGCAAAAAGTAGATGAAAAAGCAAAAGAAGCAATAGCAATAGGAGAAATAGGGCTCGACTACAAATACGCAAAAACACAAAAACAAAAACAAATACAAGAAGAATCCTTTAGAGAACAAATAAGAATAGGAATAAAACAAAACAAAACATTGGTAATACATTCAAGAGAAGCGGAAAAAGAATGCTTAAAGATACTTGAAGAAGAAAAAGCAAAAAAAGTGCAAATGCACTGGTTCACAAACAACGAACAAAACATACAAATAGCAACAGAATTAGACTACTACATGTCTTGCGGCCCAATAATATGTTACGATGAAAAAGCCCAACAAATAGCAAAAAAAATACCGATAGAAAAAATGTTACTTGAAACAGATGCGCCAGTAATCTTTAAAGGACAACAAAGTTCGCCTACTTGGATAACAAAAGTATGCGAAAAAGTATCAGAAATAAAAGAAATTAGTTTTGAAAAAGTAGCAAAAACAACTACAAAAAATTTTAACAATCTCTTTGAATAAAAACAAAAAAAGTGAAAAAAACAAAAATCACAAAAAAAAACCAAAAAAATTAACAACCATTACTTTTTACCCAAACTTGATCTGCAAACTCTGACTTATTACAATAACTTAGCATCATTTTCGCAAAACCATTATCCACAAGATCTTGATTCAAACTCGGCTTACTATAACATTGGCTCTCAGGAACGTCCTGACAACACCTCACTAAAGCAATCACCCTGCCATAACTTCCCTGCAATTGCTTCTCGTCCAAATCAATTATTACTCTTGACCCAACAGGACAACTTTTTAGCGTAAAGTTTTTTGCCTCTTCATAACCTTTCTCGTTCTTTTCAGGAGTATTAACCAAAGACAACCTAACGTTCATTTCTTTATCGTTTTCCTTTACTTTAATAGTATCACCATCAATAACCGCAACTACTTCCCCAATAATACAAGGCAATTTACCACAACTTTCAACAGACTTTTCAACACAACCAAAAGTAGTTAAAAACACAAAAAAAATGCTAACAAAAAATTTTTTTGAAATCATAAAAACAATAAAATACAAAATAGACTTAAGGCTTTTTACTAACATAATTTTATTTTTAATTCCTTCGTGTCTTTTATCAAAAATGTCAGAAGAAAACACTTTAGGCATTACGACAAAAAAGTCCGAAGACTTTGTAGAATGGTATAACCAAGTAGTTCTTAAATCAGGTCTTGCTGATTATGCTCCAATGAGAGGATTTATGGTAATTAAGCCAAATGGTTATGCATTATGGGAAAGTATTCAAGAATATTTCAACAAAGTACTTGAAAGACTAAAAGTATCAAACGCCTATTTTCCACTTTTAATACCTGAAAACTTCTTCTTAAAAGAAGCAGAACACGCAAAAGGATTTGCACCAGAACTAGCTTGGATTGAAAAAGAAAAAGGAGAAATGCGCTTAGCCATAAGACCAACTTCAGAAACAATAATTTATAACTCGTTTTCAACATGGGTGAGAAGTTGGCGCGA
The DNA here is from genome assembly GCA_038895675.1 of Candidatus Iainarchaeum sp. Classification (GTDB taxonomy): domain Archaea; phylum Iainarchaeota; class Iainarchaeia; order Iainarchaeales; family Iainarchaeaceae; genus CABMIU01. Next base: position 12,048 of record JAWANB010000009.1, on the reverse strand, counting down.
CCTTCCTTTAAGAGTGAACCAATGGTGTAACGTTCTAAGATGGGAAGTCAAACAAACAAAACTTTTTTTGAGAACAAGAGAATTCCTATGGCACGAAGCACACTGCATATACGCCACTAAAGAAGAATGCGACAAGGAAGTAATTATGGTTCTCAAAGAATACAAAAAACTCTGTGAAGAACTACTTGCAATACCAGTTATAGCAGGCTACAAAACAGAACACGAAAAATTTGCAGGAGCATTTTACACGACAACATTAGAAGCCCTAATGCCTGACGGCAAAGCACTACAAATGGCGACATCGCACAATTTAGGCCAAGGTTTTGCAAAAGCATTCAAAATATCTTTTTTAGATGAAAACAAAAACAAAAAAACCCCATGGCAATCAAGTTGGGGCTTCTCAACAAGACTAATTGGAGCATTAGTAATGACACACGGAGATGACAAAGGCTTAATTATACCGCCATTATTAGCTAAGAAAAAAATAGTCATTATACCAATTCTCTTCACTGACTCTAAAGAACAAGTTTTAGAAAAAGCATACGAAGTAGCAAAAAAACTTGAAGAATTTGGAGCATTTGTAGACGAAAGAGATAATTATAACCCTGGCTGGAAATTCTCAGACTGGGAACTAAAAGGAATACCTTTAAGAATAGAAATAGGACCAAAAGACATTGAAAAAAACCAAGTAGTGATAGTGAGAAGAGACACGGGAAAAAAAGAGTTTGTTAAACTTTCAGAACTACAAAAAAGAACTAAAGAAATAATTATTGAAATGCAAAAAAACCTCTTTACAAAAGCAAAAAAGTTTTTAGAAGACAATATAATAAAAGTAAAAAACGAAAAAGAATTCTTAGAAGAAATCAACAAAAAGAAATTAGTTTTAGCACCCTTTTGTTGTGAAGTTGAATGCGAAAAAATAGTTAAAGAAAAATTTGGAATAACATCAAGGTGCATACCATTAGAATCTGAAGAAACCAAAGAAAAATGCATTTTTTGCAGCAAAGACAAAGCAAAATTAGTATTGTTCGGCAAGTCTTATTGAATTTTTCTATACTATTTTTTACGATGGAAAATACAACAATTACAAAGGCAAAACCAAAAGACTGCGAGAACCTACTCAAACTTATTTCTAAAGAATTTAGTTACAAAAAATTCGATGAAAAATCACTAAAAGAAAGAATAACCAACCCAAAAATAATTATATTCAAAATCACCAAAGACAAAAAATTTATAGGATTCATAGACTTAGACCTCAAAGAAAAAGAACCACTTATCAGCGCCATTGCCATAGTACCAACACAAAGAAAAAAAGGATTTGGTAAAAAACTAATGAAATTTGCATTAAAATTTTTAATCGAGCAAGGCTATAGAAATGCCAAACTATTAGTGAGCACAGAAAACATACAAGCAAAAAAACTTTACTCAAAAATAGGTTTTTCATTTGCAAAATTTCACGAAAAACAAATAGAAGGAAAAACAATAGAAGTATGGGAAAAAAAACTATAGAAAAAATACTAAGACCCAAACAAATTATTAAAAACTACTTTGAGTAATTGTTGTTATGCAACATAAACTAATCCAAAGAATAAACGCCCTATCAGAAGCCTTTAAAGCACAAAACCAATTCGATATTAAAAGAATAGCAAACGACAGCATAAGCGAAGCAGTCTTATACAACGACTTTGAAATGGCCAAAGTGTCAATCATAGCATATTGTTTGTACAAAATGCTTACAAAAGAACACTTTATTTCAAACCCAAAATGGAAAAACGTCTCAAACTCAATATCAAACAACCTCAACAAAAGCGCGTTTGCTTTAACAAAAAACCAAAAAAGAGCATTCAAAAAACATTTGAAAGAAACCATTGAAAAAATAGAAGAAATAGATCAAAATTTATCACATTACGCAAAAGCAATGTATGAAAAAGCCAAAATAAAACAAGCTTCAACCGCATATGCGCTTGGATTAAGCCTTAGCCAAGCCGCAACTCTAACAGGAGCAAACAAAAAAGAACTACAAAAATACATAGGAATAACAAGAATACACGACGAAGAACCTTACAAAGAAAGCATAGCTGAAAGATTATCAGTACTAAGAAATATTATTGGGAAGTGAAAATTTTGGTAATACTAAAACCAGACAAAGTAATTGTTGTAGACTCAAGCAGCATAATAACCATTTCTGACAATTGCCTAATAAAAATAATAAAACACTTAAGTGAAATGAATGGAATTACTTTCGTTATTCCAGAATCAGTATACGAAGAAAGTGTCATACACCCATTATCAATAAAACAATACGAATTCAACGCAATCAGAATAAAAGATGCAGTTGAAGAAGGATACTTAAAAATAATAAAAACAAGCCAAAACGTCAAAAACATGATGGAAATAATTAACGATGTATCATATGGAATATGCTATGCAAACGGCAAACCAATAAGACTCATTCAAAGAGGAGAAACAGAAGCATTAGCGTTAGCAAAAGACTTGAAAGCCAAAATACTATTAGTTGACGAAAGGACAACAAGAATGCTAATAGAAGACCCATATAGCATGAGAACCTTCCTTGAAAATAGGCACAAGAAAAAAATAACAATACAAACAGAAACAGCAAAAAAATTCATGAACATGTTTAATGACATAAACATAGTTAGATCAGTAGAATTAATAGCGTTAGCATATGAAACAGGCGCATTTGAAAAAGAAATACACAAATCAAAACAATCTTTAGAAGCATCGCTATGGGCAGCAAAATTTTCAGGTTGCGCAGTCTCAGAAGAAGAAATTTACGAATATTTAGCAAGCCTAAAATAAAAAATAAATTAAAATATTCGCCTTTTTGATTTAAAATAAAAAAACACTATTGAAACAATCAAAACAACCAGTAGTATTGCTAAAGGAACATTTCCCTTCTTGTAATTCACAAATAAAGACTTTTCAATATAATGAACGCCTTTAGAATCTTCAAATATTATTCTTACTATCTGTTCTCTATTTAATTCAGAACTGAACTTGATTTTACCTGAAAAAGTTTCAAAAGCTCCAAGACTACTTATCTCTTTAGTTTCAAAATCTTTAACAGAATAATCAGGCAACAAAGTTACTTTCAAAAAACCTATTTCTTCGCCAGACAAATTTGTTATTGAAAAATCAATTTCGTAAACATTATTACCGACATAATTTTCACTAAAATCTATAGACAATGGCAAAGGCAATACCTTAAAACCAAAAATTTTTTCAACAGCATTATCATTATCGCCAAAAATCACTTTAACGCTCGTGTTTTCAATTTCTTCATTAGCAAAATACAACTCGAATTTTTCTACCAAATTTTCTTTAGGAGCCAAGGAATTTATTGCCTTAAAATAATCTTGCTTTTTGACTTTCCCAGACATTACATAAATGCCGTTCGAAGGCACCACTTTCAAACTTGCATTTTCTAACCAATCTTCAGAATCGTTAGTTAATTCAATTGAAAATTCTACTCTCTCAAAAACATAAATTTCGTTCGAATCACTCTTAGGAACTATCTCTACCAAAGCCAACGAAAAATTGCTTAATAAAAAGACCGCAAAAACAACACAAACAGATCTTAAACTAAGTCTAACCATAAATTTCTATTTCCTCTTTCTTTCCTTTAAATGCTTCCTTTATTCTTCCCCTATTATTAAATATGTACAAAAATACTAACAAAACTAGCAAAACACCTGCTAATTGCAAAAGCATTTCGCTATTATTAGCTGAATTACTAGTTTGAATTTTTCCTTCTTTTAATATGGACAAAGAGTTTTGAATGGCATCTTTAGCATACTTTTCAGCTTGCGCATAATTCTTCTTCTTATAGTAATCTACAGCTCTTGAATAATTCTGCTTGAGAGCCCCGACTTTATCCTGGCTTTTCCACAATTCAATATTTTCTTTACTCAATATATAATTTTGAACTTCTGACAAAGAAGAAAAACCCTCTTTTGCCAATTGTTCATTTTCAGAATAAATTAATTGATGAGCTCTATTTTTCGCAATTCTATTATCAAACTCTATTAAAAGAGAATCAACCTTCAAATTAGTTTTCTGATTAATTGAATCAATAGAACTTCTTATTTGAAGACTATCCAAATATATTTTTCTCACCACCAAAATACCTTGCGGAGAATCTACTAATTGTGAGATTTGAGCTTTTTCGTGAGCATCAATATCAGCTATTGATAACGCTTGTTTTATCTTATCTATTTCAGCCCTATACTCTGCCGATAAATTGTTCAAAGCCTCTATTGACAAAAAAGCAGATTCGTAAGATTCCTGCATTTCAGCCAAAGCACCAGGTGAAGGCTTTTTGAAAAACTCGGCTTCAGCAATTTTTGCCTCTAAGATAATTTGAGATGCCTCATAAGACTTCTGTGCAAATTCGTCTAAAATACTCTTAACCTTTGAAAAACTGACACCGACTTTCTTTGACTTTAAAATGGTCTCAGCAGTATTTATTTGAAAAGACTCATCCTTGAGTTGTTGTGAAACCTCCTCCAAAAGTTTTTGAGAAGAGTCAGTAAAAGGCCAATCAAGACTCTTTGAAGCAATAGAAGCCTTTAATAATTGCGTCTCTCTAACAATATCAGAAAGCTTCATCAAGCCTCTATTTATTTCTCTTGACTCTGAAAGAACACCTGTTTTCACTTCAACCGGAAAATAAGTCAAAACCTCGTTTCCAGCTGTAAGAGGAATTACCCAATACTCTTTATTTTCATACAAAATAGGAACATTAGGAGCAGAATAAGTTTCACCATCATAAAGATAATTGTTTGAAGAAACAACTAAATTAACAGCCTCTATTGCAGAAATTCCAAAAACCAAATTAGAAAATAATGTTAACAAAAAAAATCCAAACAACGTTTTTTTGGCTTTAAACATTTTTCCACACCTAAAATTTGTTTATTCTCTTATAAAAACCTTATAAGTCTCGTCGCTTTTCCAAAACCATATTGACTTTAATAAATTTTTGGCTTTGAACTCTTTCCAAGTCTTTTTTATTAGTCTTTAACAATTTCTGCTTTTAAGCCTCCTTGATTTTTCAAATATTTTTCTTTCTAATAAAGGTTTTAGGCGTTTATTTCTATTATGTCTTTGTTCTGCAACTTATAATCCTTTGAAACTCTCTGCCCTGGAAACTTTGCAGAACCCCAAAGCCTCGCATACTTAAGATTTTTAGCTATTTCCTTATGAACTAATTCAGCAGCATCTTTTATCGTAGAACCTTCCTTTAGAACTAACGGCTTACTCAAATCAGGCTCAAAACCAGGCTTTTTAGTGTAAACTATTATTTTATTCAACAACTTGAATATGCGCTCTTTCAAATCATTTAACTTATATTCAAAACCTGTTTGCAAAAAAAGACACGGCTTATAATCAGTATTAGATTCCAAGACCTCTACTATTTTTTCCTCAGTAGCTTCTTCCTCTAATATAACATCACAATTTTGAACCCCGTACTTTTTCAATAATTCCAAAAGCCTTTCCTCAGAAATCTTCAAAAAATTTTTTCCAGAAACGTTCAAACCATTAAAACTATTATGCTGAATAGTTATTTTCGGCTTAGACCTCACAACCACTATATTAGCTTTTTCCAACTCCTTTACTACTAAATCCTTTTCTTCCAAACTACGATATAACAATATTATTGCGTCAGCATTCCTCACCAAACTTAATAATTGCGTACCATTAGCCTTTCCCTCACTACTACCTTCTACTATCGCAGGAACCTCAACAATCTGAACCAAGGCACCTTCATAATTCATCATACCAACTTCTGGCTTTGTAGTAGTAAAAGGATAAGGCGCTATTTCAACGTTAACATTAGTAAGATTTTTCAACAAAGTACTTTTACCACTATTAGGCATTCCGACTATAACAACTTGACCGGCGCCTTCCTTCTTTATATTAAGAGAAGCACCGCTCCCTTTTTTTGCCTGCAACTCTTTCTGCCTTTCTAATTCCTTCTTCAACTTAGCAATTTTGAAAGTTATTTCGGCAACTAAATTCTCGCTAGACTTGTGCTTAGGAGCAAACCTCAACATCTCCTTTAACGCTTCAAGCTTAGCTTCGTGCGTACTTGCCTCTTGATACTTTTTTTGAGCAGCAAAAAATTCAGGACCAGCATTCGTAGTCATACAAAATTTCTTATTAATAAAACCCTTTTAATCATTTTTTTAAACTCCAACACCCATATTTGTACGACTTCTATGCAAAAAGAAAAAAAACAAGTTGAATCACCATTACTATTTCTTCCTCCACATTTCTTTGAAGAAATAAAAAAAGGAAACAAAAGCCTCGTACCAGTAGTAGAAAAAAGCAAAAAACACAAAAAAGAAAAACACACTTTCACTATTTTCCTCAGCACACAATTAGGCCCTAAAAAATTTTATTTTGAAACAAACCAAAATGGAAAAATAGACTTTAACTCAATAAAAATTTTTTCAAAAAACAAATTTACTAAACCAAAACAAGAAAACATAAAAGACTTTTATTTTGGCATGAGAAAACTCATCAAAACTTGGAAACACTAATGGGGCCGCTGAGATTTGAACTCAGGTTGTACGCACCCCAAGCGTAAGTACTAACCAAGCTATACTACGGCCCCCAAAAATAAAATAAAACTACTTTATTTAAATTCTTTTTTAAACGCATTAACATTATGGACGCAACAACCACTTTTTTGCTTATATTCGTCTTTTCAATGCTTTTAGGAAATTTATTGCTATATTTTATCGATAAAAGTAAAATAAAAAAAGAACAAACAAATTTTGATAAAAACGACAATAACCTTGAAAATATTGTTTCGCCTGAAGTTTCCAATTTTTCAGGCAAACTCTCAGTTTACGAAAGCAAATTAAATTTAGCACACAAAAGAATTCAAGAACTTGAAAATGAAATAAAACAACTAAAAACAAAAATTGTCAAATTAGAAGACTTTAAAGTCACAGGCAGCACAGAAATAATTGGACTCAAAGAAGCAATAGAAGACCTAAAGTCCTTCAGCAACGGAAAACTAAAAAAAACACAACAACAAAGCAAAACCAAAAACTCTGACAAAGAACTTTCGAAAAATGAAATGCACAAGCTAATTTATCGCTCAATATAAAATCAACCTATATACTGAGGCTTACAAATACCATCAGCAGGATCACAAAAATAAGGAATAGAATTAACAGGCGGACACTCTTTCTGACCAAAACCACAAGAATAGGTTGTTATATTATCAGAAGTTTTTGCGACACAAGTAGGAACTTTACAATTCGGAACACTAACAGCAGTACAATCAGTATAAATCGAATCTAGCTTAACTGTACAAGTTGGTTTTCCTGTATTGTCTATTGTGCAAACCTGTTCTGCACCACAAGTAGGTAATTTAGTTGAACGAGAACAATAAGGTTTTGAAACACAACCGCCATTTGACTCGTCACAATAACTAGGGTTACATGGATCATTACTTTTACAATTAAGAATAGGCAAAATATCACAAACTCCATAACCCTCCCTTAATAAATCAGGAGGAACTCTTGTATCTTTCACACATTTATAAGAAGTACAAATAGTATTGCACCCAGCATCACTTTTATCACACTCTAACTTACAATTTATAGGTTCTTTGCCAGGTATAGAAACACAAACACCTGAATATGGGTCCTTATCATACACAATAAAACGCTCAAGTTCATCAGGAATACAATCAGAATTAATATGACACTTAACAATAGGAGTAGTACTTTTACCCAAACAAGCTGGTTCAACAGTATCTCGATCATTACCACTTTTACGCAAATCATTAATAGCGCATTGTTGTCTTACAGCAGCAACAAACCTTGCTTCAGCTTTCAAAGACTCAACACCAGAAGAAATAGAAATTGAAATCCGAGGATTTTCACAAATAACAGCAACATCAACATAAGCTTTAGGATTCACAACAATACGTTCATCAGTATATTGATCATCTTTAGTAATAGGATCCTTACAAACCTTAAACGAATTAACAGGCATGCTAACGGAACTAGAAAAACCTTCTGGATTCTGCCTTACAATTTGTTTTGCAGGAAACTTTTGCTCAAGCATTTCCCACCAAATAGAAAAATTTGGGTCATTACTTTCCCTCACACGCCCAGTAATACACCAATGCTTTTGCAAATTAGGAATATTATCAGTTGGAAAACAAACTTGAGAATAAGTTATATCTCTATCAATAACCAAATCTTTATACTCGTACCTACAGGAAATACCAGAATCAACGAACTTTTCATTTAGCCTTGCGATTTTTTGAGACAATAAAGCATCTAATTTTGGCCTGAAATCATTAGCAGAAAAAAAAGTACTGTCAATTTTTTCAGGACTATTCATAGGAATGTTTTCAAAAGAAGAACAAGCACATTGCGCAATTTGACAACTACCAAGGCTATCAATCAATTCAGCCACTTCTTTGTTAAAATTAGCCATTTCAGGACTCCATTCAGACATTTTAGAATGCATTTCTAAAGCCTCTGGCCACAAATCAAAACTATTATCAATTTTGAAATCCTTTTGAATATCGCCATCTTTAACAGAAGCAATAACTTCTGCTCTTGCTTGCAAAGTATTATTAGAAGAAACAACAGAAATAGACTTGTTAGAAAAATTGTAACCCCTTGCTCTTGACAAATCATTGAGAGTATTCTCTAAATTATTTTCAGCAACAGAAGAAACAGAATTCTTAAAGCCTTCAATAGAAGGAACATTAAGGCCATTCAAAAACCAAGGATCGCCAGATTCGGAAAAACCATTACGCATCAAATCAGCAACTGAATCCTTTGTTGCTTTCTCAAGAGAAATTTTTACTTCAGAAACTACTTTTTGAGAAGAATTAGGATCAATAACAGAAGGAACAACTGGGGTAGACTGCAAAGTCACTAAAACAACAACAGCAACAAGCAAACCAATAATGACCAAAGCAACAGCATTACCACGCATTAAAACCTAAAAATCAATACACTAAATTAAATAAAAAATAATCTGTTTAACACTCGAGATTCCCTTGAAAAAAGACATTAAACCAGTGATTGGCAGAGTCTTCTTTTTCAGCATCATAACAAGCGCCAGGCTGAATGAATTGCTGAAGTCTCTCAGTAGCCCTTTCTTTACTGCCTAACATGCCAGTCCAATAATTACAAAGAACTTTTTTACAATTAGCCATATCCAAGGTCTCAGTACCAACTCTACAAGTAGTAAGCATAGGACAATAAACTTTATCCTCGCAAACACCAACGCCGGCAATAAAATCTTCACTATTCTGTTTTGCTAAAGTAGAGTTCTCTGCAAAACTAAAAGACTTTATACAAAATTGAGCTCTTTTCTCTTCAGTTCCAATATTACAAAGAGACTCACAAGTAGACCTGTTTTTGCTTATTTCCTGATCAAGCTTAGCTTTTCTTTGCACATCTTGAAGCTTAGTCTGCTGTTCAGTGAATTGTTGAGAAACAAGCTGAAGCACAAGCATAGAAACGGCTAACAAAACAAAAAGCACGATAAAAATTTGAATTGCCATCTCCATACCTTTTTGCCTCATGTCTTAACCACAACCTTTGCTGCTAAAGAATCCCAAACAACATAAATCGTTTTACCTTGTGCATCAAAACTCTCAGCAAGCATGTCTTGAGAAGAAAGCTTTGAAGCAACATCACCTCTCGAAATATTAAAAGGCACATCAGAACGAACAATATAACACGTCTTAGTATTTAAACTTTGTCCATAGTTTTCAGCATTACACTTTTCAACCAAAGAAGCTACTTGAGAAGCATCCAAAGACTTTACTTCCAAAAGCCCAAAATCAGAGGAGTCATTGTTCTTACCAAACTTACCAACATCAGACTCGGCCTTTCCAATCAACTCTTGACTAAACATTATCACTAAAGCACCTACCACAATAATAACAAAAAGAGTAATAAAAATCTGAATAGGCATTTCCATGAACTAAATAACGATTCACAAAAATATAAACATTACAGGTATGCAAATGAACAATAAAACATATAAGCACACAAAAAAACAACATAAGAATGCAAACAAGTGCCTTTGACATAATAGGACCAATAATGGTAGGACCAAGCTCATCACACACAGCAGGAGCAACCAAAATAGGCTTAGAAATGAAAAAACAAATAAAAGGCAAACTCAAAAAAGCCAAAATAATATTGTACAATTCCTTTGCAGACACAGGAGAAGGACACGGAACAAAAACAGCAATAGTCGGAGGCCTAATAGGAATCAAAACAGATGATGAAACCCTAAAAGACTCAATGAAAATAGCAAAAGCCATGGGAATGAAAATAAAGTTCGTGAAAAAACACGACCAAAAAAAACACCCGAATTCAACAAAAATAATATGCAAAACAACAGAAGGAACATACATAGGCAAAGGCAACTCAATAGGCGGAGGCCTAATAACATTCAAAATGACAAAAATAATAGAACCAAAAATATTAGAGCCAATAAAAGCAAAAGTGATACAATGACAGAATTTTGGAAAACACTAATCAACTCAAACAAAACAATATGGAAAACAACATTAGAAAGAGAATGCCAAATACAAAGAAAAAACGAAAAAGAAATAATGAAAGAAATGCAAAAAAGACTCGAAATAATGGAAAAAGCAGCAAAAAAAGGGATAAAAGAAGAAATAACAACAAAAAGCGGACTTGTCAAAGGAAACGCAAAAAAATTTTACGAAAAAACAAGAACAAAAAAAGTATTGCTTAACGAACTCACAACAAAAGCAATAGCATATGCTTTAGCAGTCTCAGAAGTAAACGCCTCAATGGGAATAATAGTAGCAGCACCAACAGCAGGAAGTTGCGGAATATTACCAGGAGCAACAATAGCAATGATGGAAGAAATAAACAACAACAAAGAAAAAGGAATAAAAGCACTACTAACAGCAGCAGGAATAGGGTTAATAATACAAGAAAGAGCAACATTTGCAGCAGCAGTCGCAGGCTGTGGAGCAGAAATAGGGGCAAGCGCTGCAATGACATCAGCAGCAATAGTAGAATTTTGTGAAGGAACAAAAAAACAAGCACTAAACGCAGCAGCAATAACACTAAAAAGCTACTTAGGATTGGCGTGTGACCCAATAGCAGGCTTGGTTGAAGTTCCATGCATAAAAAGAAACGCGATAGCAGTAGCAAACTCTTTTGCTTCTGCAGAAATGGCGTTAGCAGGAATAGAAAGCGCAGTACCATTTAACGAAGTAGTAGACACAATGTTAAGAATAGGCAAAAAACTACCACTAGAATTAAGAGAAACCTCAAAAGGTGGCTTAGCAACAACAGAAACAGCACTAAAAATAAAACTAAACAATTGCAACAATCAAATATTTAATTTAATAAAACCTAAAGTATAATGATGGAACAATCAATATGGCTTTACGCAGGTGTAGTCTCAGCCCTTTTCGGCATAGTCATAATAGGAACAATAATAATTGACATGCAAGAAAAAGCAAAAACACAAGAATTAGAAAACACAATAAACAAAATAGGACAAATGACAGACTTTGTTTGTTCAGGAGACGAAGGAATGCTATTATCAGAAAAAGTGAAATTAGCAAGCGGCTCAAAAATACAAGCAAACAAAACAAAAAAATCTATTTGCATAAGTTATGCAAACGAAAACAAATGCATAAGCATTAAATGCGGAATAAATGACTACGAACTAAACTTAGACACACCAGAACACAAAGCAGCTTTCAACATAGCAGAATACAAGTGCTATATAGAAAAAGCAAACGGAACAGCAAACATTGAATGCAAGGGTTAAATTATGAAAACAAACAAAGGAAGCATAACAAACGAAGTAATAATTTGGTTAGCAATAACAATAGCAACAATAATAGCATTATACTGGCTAATAAACAATTTTACATACCTAAGACCAGACTTAGAAAAAATAGAAAAAGACCTAATTTCAATACAAGCAATACAAAACGAAGCATGCACAGCAATCAATTACAAAGTAAAGTACAACCCAATA
>JAWANB010000008.1:0-26342 GCA_038895675.1 Candidatus Iainarchaeum sp. | reverse complement strand
TTGTTAGTCTTTTGGGTACTATAAAGTAGTGAAAAGATGGAACTGCAACTAACAAACAAAGAATTCAAAGCACTAGCATCACCAACAAGAACAAAAATACTAAAAGCACTAAAAGAAAGAAACTACACAGCAACAGAATTAGCAACAAAACTCAACCTAAGCACACCAACGATAAAAGAACACTTAAACATATTAGAAAAAACAGAACTAATAAAAGCAATAGACGAAGGAAGAAAATGGAAATATTACAAACTAACAGAAAAAGCAATAACCATGCTAGAAAAAAAAGAACAACAAAACAAAATACTAATAATACTATCAATAACTACAATGTTAGGATTGCTAACACTTTCATTTATTTTCATAAATACTGAAACACAAACCACAAAAAAACCGCAAACGACAGACCAAAAAGACTTTACGATAATGCAAAAAACAACACAAGAAACAATAGAAACAAAATGCATGGCAGACAAAAACTACTACAAAACATTAGAAGAACAAGAAAAAGCAAACCAAGAATGCAACAAACTAACTACACCTGAAACTTGCAAAAAAAACGAACAAACAAAATGTGAATGGAAAGAATAAAACAAAAAAAACAAAGAACCAAAAAAAAAGGCACAGCAACAAAAAAAAACAATTAAAAAAAACGACTATCTTAAAAAGTCTAAAAAACGCTAAAAAAAGTCAAAAACTCAAAAGACAACAAACAAACACACAAAAAAAATCAATTAAAACAAAGAAAACAAACTACCAAACAAAAAAATAAAAATACCCGGAAACAAAACACAAACAAAAGAAAAAGCAATTACAAAAAACCAAACAAGTTTACTCCAAACAAAAACCTTGCTACCATCAAGAGGCGGAACAGGCAACATATTAAAAAAAGCAAGAAAAAAATTAACGAAAATAATCCCAAAAAAAACAGATTCAGAAAAACCAGAAGGCCTAAACAAAGCAAACAACAAACTACAAATAACAGCAACAACAATGTTAGTCAAAGGACCAGCAAGAGAAATAATAGCATTCTTTTTAATAGAAATACCTCTGCCAAAAATATAAACGGCACCAGGGGCAGCAAAAATCAAAGGACTATTCAATAAAGCTAAAACCAAAGCAAGCAACAAACCTTCACGCCAAAGAAAAAACTCAGCGTGCAAACCAAAATGAATAGCAACATACTTATGAGCAAGCTCATGCAAAATAAAACCAGTCCCAACAGCAAATAACATAACAACAAAATTAGAAAAAAACTGAGAATAACCAGAAAAACCCCAAATAAGATCGCCTATTTTAGAAAAAGCCAAACTAATAGTAAACCAACTAACCAACAATTCAAAGATTTCACGATTATTCATAACAAAAAAAATAATACAACAAGTTTAAAAAAAACTCACTTTAATTTTTCCAAAACATGCTTAGGAATTTTACTTTCAAACTCCCTTGTTTTACCTTTATTACCCAAATGAATTTCCTTAACAGAAATCAAATTCGTTTTCTCTAATGCTTTTAAAATATCTCTTAAACGCCTCTCACCAACATCAAGCTTTACTGAAGCCAACTCATAAAACTTACCTGAAATTAAAGGACCATGTTCTGCAATTAAAGACAAAACAGAAAGCTCCACTTTAGATAAATGCCTTAAACCTTTACCGAAAGAAACAAAATCAACTTCAACAAAAGCCTCTCTCAAATCTGAAACACTAACCTTAACATGATTCTTAGACTCGGCAATTCTACCAGCCCTAAGCAAAGAAGCAAAAGCGATACGCGCATCACCACCAAGTTTTGCAGCATGCGCAGCAGACAAAGCTATGACATCATCACTAATAGCAGAAGGCAAAAAAGCAAGCTGTGCTCTATCACTCAAAATAGACTTTAATTGTTGAGGAGTATACTTTTCAAACAAAATTGGTTTTCCGAAAAAAACATTTTTTATTCTATCGTCCAACCGCAAAACAAAAGAACTATCATTAGAAATCAAAATCAAACCAATCCTTTTCTTACCGTACTCTGAAACACGCAAAAGATCATAAAGCAATTTTTCATTTTCAGAACTCAAAAGTAATTGATCAACTTCATCCAAAACAATTAAAGGAAAGTAAAAAAACTTTGAAAGCGACTCAAGCAAAAAAGAAAAAATCTCATCAACAGCAAGACCTCTCCTAGGAATTCCAGCGCCAAGAAAATTAGATAACTCAATCAAAACAGAAGTTCGCGAACTATACTCAAAACAATTCAAGTAAAGACACTTGACTTTTGCAGTTTCTTCAAGCTCACGACAAACAAATTTAGCAGAAACAGTCTTCCCGACACCTGTAGGCCCAAAAAGAAAAGCATTGGAAGAAACACCATTATAAAGCAAAGGCCTAAAACAATCAGCCAACTCATTAAGCTGAACATCACGAAAAAGCAAAGCATTAGGCACAAACTCTGGATAAAGAACACGCTCATCCAAAAAAATTCTATGCTCAAACTTTTTACTAAAAAGCTTAGAAACCATAAAAAATAAAACTAATTAACAACATAAAAAATCTACTGATAAAATAAGCTTTTTAGAAACTAATTAAAACCAAATAAAAACAAAAAAAAAAGAAACAACCAAATTTTAATCTTTCCTCAAAACAAAAATACTAATGAGTGACAAAATAAAAATAGTTTTTTTAGGAACAAGCGCAAGCACACCAACAAAAGAAAGAAACCTTAGCAGCATAGCAATAAGATTAGAAGGAGAATGGCTACTATTCGATTCACCAGAAGGAACACAAAGACAAATAATGAAAGCAAAAGTAAGCTACCTAAAAATAAACCATGTATTTATATCACACTTTCATGCAGACCACTTTTTAGGCCTGGCAGGTCTATTAGCAACAATGAACATACATGGAAGAGATTGGCCAATAACCATACATGGCCCAAAAGGAATAGAACAAAAAACAAAAACAGCAATAAGTCTAGCAATGCTAAACCCAAACTTTGAAATAAAATGCGAAGAAAACAAAACAGGAAAAATACTCGAAAAAGAAAAATACACAATAGAAGCATTTCCACTAAAACACGAAATAGAAACATGGGGGTACTGCATAAAAGAAAAAGATAAAATAGGCGAATTTAACAGACAAAAAGCAATAGAGTTAGGAGTACCAATAGGCCCTTTGTTTAGAGAACTTCAGCAAGGAAAAAAAGTAAAAATAGGAACAAAAACAATAAAACCAGAACAAGTAATAGACAAAACAAAAGCAAGAAAAGGAAGAAAAATTTCCATAATATTTGACACACTACCAACAAAAACACACTATAAGTACACGAGCGATTCTGACGTGCTAATACACGAATCATCGTTTTTAGAAGAAAGAAAAGACAGAGCAAAAGAAACAAAGCACTCAACAGCATTAGACGCAGGCAAAATAGCAAAAGAAACAAATTCAAAATTATTAGTTCTATTTCACCTTAGCGCAAGACACAAAGAAAAAGAAAAATTTGAAAACGAAGCAAGAAAAGAATTCAACAACGTAATAGTAGCTGAAGACCTAAAAGAAATAGAAATATGAAAACTAATAAAATTCTCAAACTTCAATCTCATCATCAATTTTTTTCTTAATCTCAGAATGCTTTACTATGAACTGCTCTAACCTTTTCTCAATAGTTTCTTTTTGTGTTTGCACTATTGCAAACAATAGTATAGAAATAAGCAAGATAATGTAATTATCACTAAAAGACAAAATACTATTATTATCGTTAGGAAGTATAGACTTAACAATAAAATAGTTTACAGAAATAGAATTTATTTTCAAAGCAGATAAAGTGAGTTTGTTATCACTAAACTTTAATCCAGGGGCAAGTGAAGAAGTTTCCACTTGCGCGTTTGAAGGAAAAGAAATAATTATTATAACATTGTCAGGAATAGAAATAGTGCCAGTGTCAATGAATGCATTGAAAACCTTTGAATCAATGTTGAACAACCAAACCCTTTGGCCGCTTGACAAAACATTCGCAAAATTTTTAACATCGTAAGAAAGACTCAAAACTCTTTTCTGTTCATCAAAAACTATTTGGTTAGAAAAAATTTCTTTTCCAGCACGAGAACCAAAACGAGGATAAAAAAAGTCGAATTTAGCTTGCCAAGTCAAAATGCTTGAAGAATTAACCAAAACTTCATTTTTGAAATCCTCAAACTCAAAATCACTGACAAAATAAAGATGATAGTTTTCAACAACTTTTGCATTTCCGGCATCATCCAAATCAACAATTATTTCAAGCTTGTTCAAATTTACAGCTAAAGTAAAAGACGAGAAAAAAAACAAAAAAAACAAAAAAACAAAGTACCTCATAATTAAAAACTTTCACAAACTAAATAAAAAACTAATCAAAAAAGAAAAAATTCTTATTAAATAAGAAAAACATAAAAAGTACTATTTAGGAAAAATATCATCACTTATTTTATTAGCCATTACTAAGTCATCAAAATCAGTGATATGACAAAAAGTCCCTTCAATGACCTTATAACCTACTTTGCCGCCTTTAGAAATAAAAATTCTTATAGAATCAACCAACTCGAATTCTTTTCTGACGGAAAGCCTTGTTTCTTTAACAGATTCAAAAAACCTTTTTGGAAAACGATAAATGCCTGCATTAATCAAATTACCAGGCTCTTCACCCACGTTAGGCTTCTCAACAATATCCACAACAAACTCGTTCTCAACCTTCAATACACCATAACGCCAAGGATTAGAAACCTTTTTAGCTAACAAGAGAGCATCAAAATCTTCAAACTCGTTAACTTTAACAAGCTTTGAAATGTTTTCTGAAGAAGTTAAAACATCAGCGTTCACAACCAAAAAATCGCCAATAATAAGAGTTTCCGTAAGACTCACAGCATGAGCGGTCCCTTTAGGCTCTTCTTGAACAACATAAGAAATTTTAACACCCATGTAGTCAGGACCAAAGTAATCCTCAATAACTTCTCTCAAATAACCAACAACCAAAACAAATTCAGAAACGCCAGCCTTTAACAACACGTCAAAAATGTTCTCCAACAAAGGCTTGTTTTTAACCTTCACCATGCACTTTGGAATCTTATCCGTCAAAGGCTTGAGCCTAACACCCTTACCACCAGCCATTATAACTGCCTGCAAATGAATACACCAAAAAACTTAACACAACCAAAAATAAAAAAATTGTTATTGAGAAAAAATTCAACTCTTTTACAGAAATGAGTTAAAAACAAAACAAAAAAAAGCATCAAAAAATCATTAAAAAAAATCACGACCATAAAAAAACTATTTAGTCTTGAAAGACTGGCCAGGCTTGAGAATAACAGGAATCGTTTTCAAAACACTTTTCTCAATACGCTCTTTAAAATCAACAGGGTCTGCGACCATACTATCAAAAGAATTATAATGCATAGGAATAACGAACTTAGGCTTAATTGATTTTGTAGCACGAACCGCATCAACAACATCCATTGTAGAATTGCCACCAATAGGAATAATAGCAACGTCACTCTTTATTTCCTCAAAAGAATCCAACAAAGAAGTGTTGCCAGCAAAATAAACGCTTTCACCATCCTTAGAAAAAACAAAACTCAAAGGATAAAAAGAATTTGGATAATGAGCCTCTTTCACATCAATTCTCAAACCCTTGTAAGTAAAAGAATCATTCACCATTACTTTATACTTAAAAGAATCATTAATATTCAACTCATTCAAAACAAATTCATGACTAACCACTATGGCTTTATCCTTAGAAACTATGTACTCTACAAGTTCCTTATCAAAATGATCAAAAAACTCATTACTAATACAAATAACATCAATGCCTTTAATAGTCTCTTTTTTAGCAGGACACTTCAACAAAGGCTTGAAAGAATTTTCACCAACAGGAATAGAAATAAAAGGATCCACTAACACGTCAACGCCTTGAAAAGACAAACGAAAAAAAGAATGCCAAAAAAACTGAACTTTCATCTAACTCAAATAACAATAACAAAAGTGATATTATTATACCTTACTATTTGCAAAACTAAAAACTCAAAATTCTACTTCAACAATAATAATAGGCATACTCAAACCAAAATTAGCACAAACCCTGTCAGCCAATTCCCCAAAAAAACCTTTTAAACCTGAAACACACAAAGCACTCTTACCACGCTTGAGCCAAGGCAAAGAACACTCAGAAAAAGAAACACTCCTGTTTAACTCACGAGCAAGAGCAACAAGCATAGACTTAGCTTCAGTAAAACCAACACCTTTAGAAGCAACGACCAAACAAACTTTAGTCTTCTCTATTGTCTTAGAATCACTCAAAGAATCTATTTCAAGAGTTTTACCTATCTCAAAAATTTTATGAGGCAACTCTACTGACTTGTTTTTAGACAAAAATTCGAGCAACTCGGGAAAAATGTTTTTACGCAAAACAGCCCAATTAGAAGAAACAGGATTGGCTATTTCAACTAATTCAACATCATTAGATAAAATTAAAGAAGACTGCTTCTCTTTAGAAGTCAAAACAAAAGTAAGAACCTCTTGCAAACCAAGCCCAACACAAATTTCCCTTACCTTTCCAACTACCAAAGACTCCTTTAATTCTGAACCAAAGACAGGAACAGAAGGCCTCAAAGGAGAAATTTTATTGTAATCATAACTAACAAGCAAATCCTCAACAACATCAACTTGATGCAACAAATCAACACGATAATTCAAAAAAGAAACACTCAAAACGTCCTTATCTTTAGTCTTTGAAACAACATAACGTGAACGCTCAAGCAAATCAATTACCTCAGACAAAGACAGCTTAAGGCCAGAAATTTTTTCAAAATAACTCAAACTCAAGCTAATTGACTTCGTTTCAAAAAAAGGAGTGACAAAAGACTGCCCATTAGAATCAACAATATTAACACCATAAATTTTCGCCCCTCTGTCAGCAAGAGCCATAACTATAACATTAAGAGCAGGCACCAAAGCGTCCAAACTAAAACCGCTGACCTCAACAAACAAGTTTTTTGTCTCAAGAGTAACTTTCCCGGAATAGTTAGAATTAATTATAGGAGGCATAGAAAGAACGTTACCTTTACTATCTTCAAAAATAGGGTAAAGAGGCTTTCCTTTCAACAAATACCCAAACTCCCTGCCTTTAGGATGAACTTCAAGAATCTCGTCAAGATACAATTCAGAATCAAAATCCAAAGGAACGAACTTCTTTTCAGAAGGGACAGCACCATAATACCTAATATCGCCTACAATTTTATCAAAATCATAGACACCAATAGCAACCTCGCTTCTCTTTTTACCATAAGTCAAATGCATTTTCTCCTGCAACTGAATCAACTGAACAAGCAAAGGTTCGGTAACAACAACACCCTTAAGCACAGCACCAACAGTAAAAGGCCTAACACCCTTAACACTTTTTTCAATGACAACACTAAGACAAGGCTTATTAACAACATACTTAGGAAAACCCTTTTCAAAGCCTAAACGAGCCTTTAACTCCCTCACAATTCCTTCAACACTCCACAAATCAGGTCTGAGAGTCTCCTTAACATCAACTTTTAAAATATCACCATCAACCGAATCAATTTCAGCCTTTACAAACAACAAAGCATCAGACAATTCCTGTAAAGAAAACTTTTTACCAAACAAAAACTCAAAATCACTTTTACTTATATCAATAGTAGGCACAAAAACACCTCAATCAAACACTGCAGGAGTAAACCTAAGCCAATTCAAATCATCAGAAAATAAAAACCTAATATCTTTTATACCAAGTTTAAACATGGCAAGCCTATCAATACCCAAACCCCAAGCAATAGCCTGAGCATTTATTCCTAAATTACAAAGAATCTCAGGCCTAAACATTCCAGCGCCACCCAACTCAATCCAACCAAGGTCAGGATGTTTAGCACTCAACTGCACAGAAGGCTCAGTAAAAGGATAATAGTCAGGCACAAACTTTACTTCTTTAGCACCAGCAACCTCAACAGCAAACTGCTCAAGCATACCAAGCAAATGCCTAAAATTAAGGTCAGGACCAACAACAAAACCCTCAGTCTGATTAAACTCAATCAAATGAGTAGAATCCAAAACGTCAGGCCTAAAACAACGAGCAATAGCAAAATACTTTCCAGGAATCTCCACACCACTAACAAGCTGCCTCGCACTATGCGCAGTACCATGAGCAACAGGCATAAGCTTAGAAGCGATTTCTTCAGACCAAGAATAACCCCAGCCTTTAGAGCCTGACACACCACCATTTTCATGCGCAGCCTTCACAGCACTAACAGCACGCCTATCGACAAGCACACCCTTACTAGGGTTCTTCAACTGATAAGTATCAGTCCACGAACGTGCAGGATGATTTTGAGGCTGAAAAAGAACATCAAAATTATAAAACTCGTGAACAACCAAAGGAGCAACCATCTCCTTAAAACCAAGCTGAACAAGCTTACGCCTAATAGTCTCCAAAAAAACAACATAAGGCTGCTTCTTACCAATAAAAATTTCAGGAACCGGATCATGAATATTATAAACCCTCTCAGAAGAAAACTCAGGGCTCCCTAAAGCAGAAATGCCAAAATCAGTAATAACAAAAGTCCTAACCTTAATTTCCTTTTCTTTAACCAAACCACGCCTCAAAAGTTCATTCAAATTACCAAGCTCTGGAACAACACCATTAGAAACAAGCAAAAGAGACTCCTCTAAAGGACTTTTAGAATTAAGATAAGCCTTACCAACTTCAGTAATAGAAACCAAGGTTTCAGAACCATTCTTAACAACAGAAACAAAAGCATTCCTCTTATTAGAACCAAGACCAGCGCTCAACTCAGCCTGACTCAAACCAGTTTTTTTTAACAAATCATCAAAAGACAAAGAACCAAATTTACTCAAAGCAACCAAAATGATTCGCTCAGGCAAACCATTAGACAAAGCAAAAGAACCAGAGTTAGTAAGAACAAAAGACTTCTTAACATTCTCAATAGACTTAGCAAGACCCTTATTACAAAGCCAAGCCAAAGCACGCCTTGCAGAATCAACACTAATACCAGCAAGCTCTGAAACCTTAGCCTCGTCAATAGGAGTAGAAGAAAGTACCTTTAAAGCACACTTCTCAATTTCGCTCAAAGAAGAAACCAAAGACATAACCAAACCTAAAACAAAGTATAATAGCAATAAGAAAAGAGAGAATTATAAAAGTTATGAAAACAAAAAAAATACGATGATAATAATATTAGACGCAGCAGCACTAATAAACAACGAAAACTTTACGTTCGACAAAAAAAACAAGTATTGCACGACAAACTTAGTAATAGAAGAATGGAAAGATTACAGAACAAAAGCGTTGGCAGAAAACGCAATAAAAAACAAAATGCTAAAAATAAGAGACCCAAAAGAAAAAGCAATTGAAAAAGCAAAAAAAGAATGCGAAAAAACAGGAACAATACTACAAAAAGCAGATATTAGCGTATTAGCATTAGCAATAGAACTCACTGAAAAAAAGCACAAACCAATAATAATGACCGACGACTATAGCCTACAAAACTGCCTAAAAACACTAAAAATAGAATACACACCAATAGCACAAACAGGAATAAAAAAAACAAAAAAATTCAAAACAACTTAGTTTGCTTACCAGATTGAAAATTTTCTTGAAAAACAGGTTTTGGCTTAGCGTTTCCACTAACCAACTCCTTAGATTCATCAAAAATTTCACGAACCAACTTAGAATCTGGTTTTAAGCCGAGAAAAAAAGCAATCTCTTCTTCATCAAAACCAAAGTAAGTAGAGAAAGCAACAGCCAATCTCTTGTTCTTGAACATTATAACAAAGTAAGGCAAATGACTCCTAATAAAAAAACTCGAAGAACAATGCAATTTCTCTCCAGCTTTTAACCCTATTCCCTTTTTCAAAGATCTTAAAGGAGAAGTCTTGGAAAGAAAAGACAAAATAGTAGGAAATTGATAGACAACAAAATCAGAATAAACCTTAGTTTTAGAAAGCGCGACACCCTCGCAAGCCAACTCCTGAGAAAAAGACAAAAAACCCCAATGCTGTCTTTTATAGATTCTGCCTGAAAAAATGTCCGACCTTGAAAGAAAATTAAAAGCCCTTGCACAATCTTCAACATCACGATATTGCCTAGGAATATTTTCTTCAACCCAATTAACAATCATTTCTGGGCTTAAATCAGAATTAAGTCTTGCAGAACGAACCTCGTCAAAACTCGACTTCTTAAAAACCTGCTTCATCAAATCAAAAACCTTGACAGAATGTTCTCTACTTGAAAATGCAGATAAAGATTCTTTAGTAACTCTACCAGAAAAAGCAACAGACTCGAGATCAAGCAAAGCCGAACGCATATCACCATTAGAATTTTTTGCCAACTCAACAACAGCATCGTCATCAAAAGGAATTTTTTCTAAAGACAAAATTTCTTTAAGCCTCTTAGCAATAGACAAATAATTTATTTTCTTGAACTCAATAGGCTTACAAGAAAAACGCAATTGAGAAACAGCACGATTAGAAAAAATATCATTAGCAGTCAAAATAACAGGGTTTTTAGAAGACTTTATTATCTCATTAATAGCCTGCAAACCACCCTTATCAGCCTTGCCTAAAGAATCAACTTCGTCAATTAAAATAAGTCTTTTAGAACCAGAAAAAGAAGAACTTACAGAAGCCGCACCCAAAACCTTTAGAACTTCCTCTTTAGTCCTAACATTAGAACTATTCAACTCAAGAACATCCCAACCAAACTTACGAGCAACAAAATAAGCCAAAGCAGTCTTGCCAGAGCCAGACTGACCCCACAACAACAAAGGCGACAAAGTCTCGCCAGAAGACCATTTTTTAGCCCACTGAACAACAAAACTAACAGCCTCAACATTCCCAACAAACTCATCCTCAGACTTAGGAAAATACCTTACAAGCCAATTAAAATCATCAATAGCCATAACAAAAAACAACACAAAGAACCAAATAAAAACAAATAAGCAACAAAAAGACAAAAAAAATATTCGGCAATTGACGAAAGGCTTTTATTAGGTTATGATAAAAAAACATAATTATGAAATCAGAAAAAGCCCAAGTATCCTTAGAAATGATAATATTAGCAGCAACACTCATAGCAATAATATTATTACTAACAACCCAACTACAAAAATTAGCACAACAAGGAACAAAAACAATAGACAAAAAAGCAACAACGATATTCAAACAAATAGAAGACATGTGAAACAAATGCAAAAAACAAAAGCACAAATAAGCTTAGAATACATGATATTAACAGCAGGAATAATTTCCATAATAGGACTCATAACAGCAACTACCTTCAACATATTCAACTCTACGAAAGAAAACTATACGAAAAAGATTTTTGAAGAAACAAAAAAACAAATAAAAGAAAAAATAGAAATAACCAAAGCGTTAGGAAACGGAACCAAAATAAGCACGAAAACAAACCAAAACATAGAACTAACAACAACAAAAGACGAATGCATAATCAAAATAGGCACAGAAAATAAAATAACTGACAAAATTCAAAACATAGAATGCAAAAACTCAAAAGGAAAAACAATAACAATAGAAAAACAAAACAACACAATAACACTAACAGCAAACTAAAAAAAATCAACTACCTAAAACCACTAAACGTTTTTCAAAAGCATCGCCAATCAAAACCTCGACAAAAACCTTATTATCAGGATTATCACACCTTAAAACTTTATTATTAACGATTAAACAAAAATCACCGAGAAACTTTTCAGAATCAGACAACATTTGCTCTTCACTCGAATTCTCTTGAGACCAAAGCACAACCAAATCAGAAACCAAAGCAAACCTTTGCAACAAAGAAAAATCAAATTCAGAATTAAGAGAAAACAAAGAAAAAGCAAGTAAAAAAAATAACAACAAAGAAACCAAACCCTCAAAACTAAAAAACAAAAAAAATCACCTACAAAAAGGAATTTCCAACAAAACTTTAGAAGACAAATAAGGTTTAACTATTCTCTTAAAAGAAAAACAATTAGCATTAGAATCAAAACCAACACTTTTCAAATTCTCTAATACAATAATATTAGGCAAACTCCTTTTTTCAGAAAAGTCAAAATAAGCAAAACCAAAAGAATTACCGCTAAAAGAACTTTGTTTAACAGCTAATTCTGAAAAAACAAAAGACTGAAAAAAAGAACTTAAAAAAGACATTTCGTCAAACAACCTAACAACATGAAAATCAACAAAACTTACAACAAACAAAACAAAAAACAATAAAATGACAAAAGCCAAAACCAAATCAAAAGAATTGAAAAAACCCCTAATCAAAATGAACACCCCTATTCAAATCAACAACAGAACAACGCAAATTTTTCAAATCCAAAAGCAAATTATCCAAAACAAAAGTAAAAGAAAAATAGTTTTGCCTTATAAAAAAAGTTGAAATACTAAAATACTCTAAATAAGAAAAAACCACAACAGAAAAAAAAGTTATACAAAAAGAAAAAACCAAAACAAACTCAAGAGAATTCAAGGCAACACCACCAAAGCACTTTTAGAAAAGCCAGGCAAAATAACAAAAAAAACTGAATCACCATTAGACTCAAATAATGCACAAGGGAAAAACTTTGAATTTTCAGGAACAAAAAATTCAATAAAAATAAAACCAAATTTTTTCAAAATTAGCACCCTAAATTGTTCTGAAAATTTCTCTTTAGACTCAAAAACAAACTCAATACTTTTTACTATTTTCCCAGAAATAAAAGAAAACTTGTGCTTGCACAAACCTATTTTAGAAAAACCAACAGAGTCAAGGTAATTAAGCAATTCAAAACTAATTTTATCCTTTAAAGCAAAAGAATCAAAATTGAACAAAAACGAATTTTGCAAAACACTATTTATAGCATTAGAAGCAAAATACTCAGAAGTGGCTTTTTTAGTGAAAAGCATAGAAGAAGAAATTAAAGAAACAGAAAAATTTTCACGCTCAAAATAAACCTTTGAATAGTAATCCAAAATAAAAGAAAAACAAAAAACGAAAATAAAAAAAACAACAGCACCAAAAAAACCTTTATTAGAAACCATAAATTAATAACAAAACAAAAAACTAAAAATGTATCGTCAATTGACGAAAGTGTTTTTGTTGTTATTTTGTTGATTAAACCTAAAGCAAAATACCATTAACTTTTAACACGACTTATTTTCGACTTAAAACCCAGCTTGCTCTGACCACAACAAATACTAAAGCCAATTACCTTACATAAGTAGGCTTAAAAACATTAGAAACAGAACCTTTGAATTGCTCATAAGCATCATTAATATCCTTAGTAAGCGTTGGCAAAACTTTTTTCATAGCTTCCTCAAAATCAGATAAAGAAACAGCCGAAGCCTTAAAGTTGTTCTTAGTCAAAGAAATCAACGAAGCTTCCCTCACCAAGCCTTCTAAATCAGCACCACTATAACCCTCAGTTCTTTCAGCAAGCTCTTCCAAAGAAACACTCTTATCAAGAGGAACCTTTTGCGAATGAATCTTAAGAATAGCCAAACGAGAAGCCTTATCAGGAGCAGGAACCATAATCAACTTGTCAATCCTGCCAGGTCTCAGCAAAGCAGGGTCAATCAAGTCAGGCCTGTTAGTAGCAGCAAGAAAAACAATTCCTTTAAGGTCTTCAATACCATCAAGCTCTGTCAAAAGCTGATTAACCATCCTATCGTTAACACCAGAATAAGAGCTCATGCCGCGCCTTTCTCCAATACTCTCAATCTCATCAAAGAAAATAACGACAGGCGAAACCTGCCTCGCCCTCTGAAAAACCTTCCTAATACCCTTTTCACTTTCACCAACCCATTTACTAATCAACTCAGGGCCTTTTACACTAATAAAATTAGCTTCACTCTCATTAGCAATCGCCTTTGCGATAGCAGTCTTACCACAACCAGGAGGCCCATAAAGCAAAACACCCCTAGGAGGCCTAATACCCATCTTCTGAAAAACTTCAGGCTTCTTAAGAGGCCACTCAACAGCCTGCTTAAGCTCAACCTTCAAATCATCAAGACCGCCAATATCAGACCACCTAACATCAGGAACATCAATAGTAACTTCACGCAAAGCAGAAGGCTGAACATCCTTCAAAGCCTCCAAAAAATCAGCACGCTTAACTTCCAAAGACTCAAGAACTTCAGCAGGAATAGTTTCCTCGTCAAGATTTATTTTAGGCAAATAACGACGCAAAGCCTTCATAGCGGCCTCCTTAACAAGAGCCTCTAAATCAGCACCAACAAAACCATGAGTAATAGAAGCAAAGTAATCAAGATCAACGTCATTAGAAAGAGGCATACCTCGCGTATGAATCCTCAAAATGTCAAGACGACCTTTCTTAGAAGGAACCCCAATATCAATCTCCCTATCAAAACGCCCAGGCCTACGCAAAGCCTCATCAATACTATTAACCCTATTAGTAGCCGCAATCACAATAACCTGACCACGAGCCTCCATACCATCCATAGCAGAAAGAAGCTGAGCAACAACTCTTCTTTCAACTTCACCTACCACCTCATCACGCTTAGGCGCAATAGAATCAATCTCATCAAAGAAAATAATAGAAGGAGCATTCTTCTCAGCTTCCTTAAAAACCTCCCTAATCTTCTCCTCAGCCTCACCAACAAACTTACTCATAATAGAAGGAGAAGAAATAGGAATAAAATGAGCCTGAGTCTCATTAGCAACAGCCTTAGCCAAAAGAGTCTTACCAGTTCCAGGAGGCCCATAAAGCAAAACACCTTTAGGTGGATTAATACCGAGCCTCCTAAAAATCTCAGGATGCTTCATAGGCAATTCAATCATTTCCCTAACCTTCTGAATCTGCTCCTCAAGACCACCAATGTCCTCATAAGAAACACGAGGAATACCAGAAAGCCCGTCCTTGACAGGCTCCTCTCTCAAAACAAACTGAGTAAAATCAGTAACCTTAACAATACCCCTTGGATTAGTATCAACAACTTGATAAATAAAACCAGAACCAAAAACAGAAATAAGAACATGATCACCCTTATTCAAAGGCCTACCAATAAAATTCTTCTTCAAAACACGATCATAACCAGAAGCAATAATCCTAATGTCCTGAGTAGGAGCAAGAACAACCTTCTTAGCCTCACTAAACTCAGCCTTCCTAACAACAACCTTATCACCAAGCACGACCCCAGCATTACGCCTAATCAAATTGTCCATCCTAATCAAACCCTTACCTTCATCCTCCTGCCTTGCAGGCCAAATAACAGCAGCAGTATGCTGAGTACCAATTATCTCAACAATATCACCAGAAGTAACACCAAGCTCATCCTTAGTTTTCCTATCAAGAGTAATAATATTCCTACCAACATGCGAAGGATCCGGCTCTTCAACCCTCAAAACAATTTCCTTAACAGGCTTTTGACTCATAAAAACCAACAACGCAAAAAAATTAATAAAACCAACACAAGAAAAAAAAGTTTATAGAAAACTAAAAAAACAAAAAAGACCAAACAACAAATGAAAAAAAAACCTGCAAAAACAACCCAACAAACCAAAAACCCCATTTATATTAATTACTCATAAAGCTAATAGTAATGAAAGTAATAATAGCAGAAAAAGCAATAGCAGGAAAAAGCATAGCACAAATACTAAGCAACAAAACAGAAAAACAAAGCACAATAAAAGAAGCCCAAGTATTCAACTTCAAATGGCAAGACACAGAATGCATGGTAGTGCCACTAAAGGGCCACATAACAGACGTTGATTACCCAAAAAAATATAGTTATTGGATAAGCACAAAACTAAAAGAACTAATAGATGCCCCAATAGAATACAAAGACAAAGAAAAAAAAATAATAGAAGCCCTAAAAGAAATAGCAAAAAAAGCCACAGAAGTAATAGTCGCGACAGACGCAGACAGAGAAGGAGAATCAATAGGAGCAGAAGCAATAAAATACATGAAAGAAACAAACAAAGAACTGAAAGTAAAAAGAGCATACTTTTCAGCAATAACAAAAAAAGACTTAGAACAAGCACTCAAAGATCTAAAAGAATTAGACAAAAACTTAGCAGACTCAGCAGACACAAGAAGAGAAATAGACCTAATATGGGGCGCAGTCCTAACAAGGTTTTTGTCAATAGCAGCAGGCAAATTAGGAAAAGAGTTCCTAAGCGTAGGAAGAGTACAAACACCAACATTAGCAATAATAGTAAACAGAGAAAAAGAAAGAAACGCATTCAAAAAAAGAACATACTGGGAATACAAAGCAACATTAGAAAAAGACAAAATAACTTTTGAAGCATACCACAAAAAAGGAAAATTTTGGGAAAAAAAAGAAACAGAAATATTCAAACAAAAACCAACAAAAGCCACAATAAAAAAAACAAAAAAAACAGAAAAAACACTTAAAAGACCAATACCTTTCAACACAACAGAATTCCTAAGAGCAGCAACAACAATAGGATTCACAGCACCACAAGCAATGGAAACGGCCGAATACCTTTACCAACAAGGATACACATCATACCCAAGAACAGACAACACAACATATCCAGAAACACTAAACCTAAAAGAAATACTAAAAGAACTAGAAAAAGTAGAAGACTTCAAAGAAATAACCACAAAACTACTAAAAGAAGAACTAAAACCATCAAAAGGCCCAAAAGAAACAAAAGACCACCCACCAATACACCCAGTGAATGCAGCACAAAAAAAAGACCTCACAGAAAAACAATGGAAAATATACGAACTAATATGCAGAAGATTCTTCGCAACATTAGGAAAAGAAGCGATAACAGAAAACATGAGCGTAGAAATAGACATAGCAGGAGAACCATTCATAGCTAATGGCCAAAGAATAATAACATTAGGTTGGAAAGAATATTACCCATACTCACAAATAAACGAAATAAACCTACCAAAACTAAACGAAGGAGAAGAAGTAAAAATAATTTCAATAGAACTATTAGAAAAAGAAACACAACCACCAGCAAGATACAGCCAAGCAGCACTAATAAAAGCCATGGAAGAACTAAACTTAGGCACAAAAAGCACAAGACATACAATAATACAAAAACTATACCAACGAAACTATATTTACGGCCTAAAATCAATAGAACCAAGCAAAATAGCTTTTGCAGTAATAGACTCATTAGAAAAATACCAAGTAGATGCAGTAAAACCAGACATGACAGCAGAACTTGAAAAAGAAATGGATGCAATAGCACAAGGAAACAAAACAAAAGAAGAAGTAGTACAAGAATCAAGAAAATTTTTACACCAAGTATTAGACAGAATGATAGAAAACAAAGACAAAATAACCTACGAACTAAAATTAGGACTAATGCAAGACTCAATAATAACAAAATGCCCTAAATGCGGAAACAACATGATAATAATTTGGTCAAAAAACAAAAAAAGATTCATAGGATGCACTAACTACCCAAAATGTTCAAACTCATACCCCTTACCACAAAAAGGAAAAATTTCACCACTAAACAAAACATGCAAAGAATGCAATTCACCAATGATAGCACTAACAATAAACAGAAGAAAATTAGAAATGTGCCTAAACTACGATTGCCCAACAAAAGAAGAATGGAAACAAAAAATGCAAAACCAACAAAATGCAAAAAAAACAGAACAACAAACAAACGAACAAAAAAAAACAACATAATAAAAAAACCAAAAAGACCAAAACAAAAGCAACAGAACAAAAAAAAACAAAAAAAAAGCAAGACCTAAAAACAAAACTGCTAAAAAAAACTAAAAATTCTACAAAACAACAAAAAGACACCTGAAAAATCAACGACACAAAAAAAAATTCAAAAAGAAAAACAACTAAAAAAAAACTAATTAGCACATAAATCCTTAGTATTTCCTTCAAAAATCAAAACCCCAGAATCTTTAGTGCATGACTCAAAGTCATAAGAACCAGATTCACAATAAATCAACTCAAAATCAAGATCAGAAGGAACCTCGACATTTCTAATATCCCAAGACTGACCATTATACCTTACCCCTTCATAAGTATAAAAATTATCCCCCCACAAAACCTTATTCTTTGCATACTCCTTGAAAATAGTTTTATAAGTACCATAGTTGAAAGCAGGAACTTTTAACCAAACACGAGAACCAATTTTAGGAATGTTATCAGTCTTATTCCTTATTTCAAAAACCAAAGTATATTTCTTAAAAGCAGGGTCATAATCACAAAGCAAAAGCTTGCTGTAAAAATCATATTTCTTCTCAACCTTATACTTATCTACTTCAACAAAAGGCGCACCACACTTATTAGAATTCTTCTCAACATATTTGTAAGAACACTTAGAGTCAACACAAGAACCGCCATAATAAAAATCAAAACCAACGCATTTCACATTACAATTTTCAGGATTGCAAACTTCAAAGCTCTGCTGCTTAACTTCTTTATCCTCAACTAACTCTTTAGCACAACCAGAGAAAAAAACAAAAATAACAATTGACAAAAAAAACACAAAAAATTTCATTAAATTAATTATAACGAACTTATTAATTAAATTAAGCCCACAAACAATTACAAATTAGGGAACGGGGCAAACAAAAGTCTTGTGAGCCTAACCCCGTTCCATGTTGGTTGCATTTTCTAGGATTGGATTCCCCCTTGTCTCTCAGACAATAAAAAAACTACCATTTAACTTTATATATATTCATAGAGTTTAAATGTAATTTTTGCACAGCTAAAACTATTTTAAATATTATTATTGGTGATTTAAATATGCCTTTAACAATGAAAGTAGATGATACAATAAGGCTTAATATATTAGAAGCATTGCTAAAAAAAGGAGCAGTAAGCCCAAACATAAAACAACTACAAAAAGAAACAGGATATCATAAAGCCACAATAAAAACATCCTTAGACTTTCTCTCAAAAGAAGGAATCATAACAGGATATGGCCCTAAAATAGACATAAAAAAATTAGGATACAAAATAGAAGCCATAACTTTCCTACAATTAGACTTGACAAAAAAAAATAGTTTAGAAAACTTTATAGAACAAATAAAAAAAGACGACAACACATACATGTTAGCCGGATTAGTAGGCCCCGGAAACTTTAACTTAATTGCAAGACACATATACCAAGACATAGAATCATACTACAAAGATACAAACAAAAAATACTTTGAAACACTACAAGGAATATACAATTTAATAAAAAACAAAGAAACATTTTACATTACAGAACCAACATACAAAACAAACTCAAGAACAGAATCACTAATAAAATCACTAAGAAAACAAAAAGGGTTAGAATGATGAAATTAGAAATAGACTTCACAAAAAAAGCAACAGAAAACGCCACAGACTACTTTGAAGCTGCAAAAAAAGCAAAAAGAAAATTAGAAGGCCTAAAAAAAGGAATAGAAGCAGCAGAACTAAAAATAAAAGCAACACAAAACATAGAAAAAAAAGAACTAAAAAAGAAAAGAGAAAAAAAATGGTACGAAAAATTCAGATGGTTTTTTACAAGCGAAGGACTCTTAGCAATAGGAGGCAAAGACGCAACAAGCAATGAAAAAATAATCAACAACTACATGAAAGAAAACGATATTTATTTTCATGCAGACATACACGGAGCAGCACATATAATACTAAAATGCGAAAAAAGTCCAAATGAAAATTCATTAAAAGAAACAGC
Source organism: Candidatus Iainarchaeum sp. (assembly GCA_038895675.1). GTDB lineage: Archaea > Iainarchaeota > Iainarchaeia > Iainarchaeales > Iainarchaeaceae > CABMIU01. Next base: position 6,665 of record JAWANB010000008.1, on the reverse strand, counting down.
TATTTTTGCAGCAGTCCACTCAAAAGCATGGCAAGAAAAAATACCAACAATAGACGTTTACTCGGCAAAACCGACACAAATAACGAAAAAAGCACCAACCGGAGAAACTCTACCAAAAGGAGCATTCATGGTGTATGGTGAAAGAACATGGTACAAAAAAACCAAATTAAGTTATGCCATAGGAGCGAAAAAAGAAGGAGAAGAAATAGAAATATTCGCAGGACCAGAAAGCGCAATAGAAAAAAAAGCAGACGCCATAGTAAAACTTACTTTTGGAAACAAGAAAAAAAGCGACTGCGCAAAAAAAATAGCATGGATATTAAGCACAAAACTTAAAACAGAAATAAAAGACAAGTTAGACGAAATAATAGCACTACTACCTAACGGAGAAAGTGAAATAGAAGAAGACTAACTATAATTTTTTTTGCTGCAAAAAAGAAGGCAAAGACCTTGACTTCTTAATTTCAGAAATGACAACAAGAGTCTTAATGTCAAGAACACCATCTAAATTACCCAAAGTCTCAACAAACTTTTCAGCAGACTCAAGGTCAGGAACAACAAGCAAAGCAAAAATATTATATTCGCCAAGGACCTGATAAGCCTCAGTCACATAATCAAGCTCCTTCAACTTCTTAATTACATCCTTGTTCTTTGACAACTCAGAACGAATTTGAACAAAAATAGGATTCTCAAAACCAAGAGCCTTCAAATTCAAATCAGCAGTAATAGCATTAATAATACCTCTTCTCTTCAACCTCTCAAAACGCTTCTTAATAGCCACATCAGTAAGATTCACACTCTTAGCAATAACACTAAAAGAAGAACGACCATCCTCAAGCAACATACTCAAAATCCTATGATCTATTTTATCTAAAGATTCCAAACTAACACCCCAACCGACTCAAAAAATTGAACACAAAAACATTAAAAAGTTAAGTTTCCAAAACAAAAGCAAAATAAGGCCATTAGCAACAATTAAAAGAAACATCTTATCAAAATCAAATATAAATGGAAGAAAAAAAAACACTAAAAGAAACTATACAAGAAATAGCATTCGAAATAAAGGAAAGTGGCGCAACAGAATGGGAAACACTTAAAGTAATAAAAGAAATAGAACAAATGCAAGGAACACAAAACCAATTAAGAAAAAAAGCCACAGAAATACTTGAAAAAATAAACGAACAAGCCGCAAAAAACTTCAAAAGCTTTGAAAGACTAAAAGTATACACTTCAGCAGAAAAAAAAGAACCTTTTGACAGAGGCAATATAGTCAAATCATTGCTAAAAGAAACAAGCATAAGCAGACACATTGCAGAAAAAATAGGGAACGAAGTAGAAACAAAAATAAAAGACATGAAAATAAACGAAATCACAACACAAATGATAAGAGAATTAGTAAACGTAAAATTATTAGAATACGGACATGAAAACATAAGAACAGAATACGTAAGAATAGGCATGCCAATGTACGAAGTGAAAAAAAAAATAGAAGAAAACAACTTCGAAAACAAAGAAATACTATTAGAATACAATTGGTTAGCGACAATACCAAAAAAAGCAAAAGAACTACACTTTGAAGGAATAATAAAAATAAATCACCCAGAAGATTATTCCACAAAACTCTTTGCAAAAACACTTTTCATTGACGACGAAAAAGAAGAAATGGCAAAAAAAGCCAACGAAGAAGACAAAAAATTAACAACCCCATTATGCCTTACAGGACTAAACCACACAAAAACCATGAAAAGCACGGAAAGAAAAAAATTACAAAAAGCCAAAGAATTATGCAAAATCTTCGAAATAACAAACAAAAAAAGAAATGCAGAGTTAGAATTGTTTTCAGATTATGAATGGACAAACAAAGAACAAAGAACAGACTACATAAAAAACGCTTACGCGATAATAAAAGCAAATCAAGAAAACAATGTTTTTGAAATAAGCGTCGCCATAGACAACAAATTCAAAACAAAACTACTAAAAGACTTTGAAAAAATAACAATAATAAACAACTCAAAAACAAGAACAATAAAAGTTGGAAACATAATAGCACAAACACAAAGCAACACGATACTACAAACAACAACAATAAACCTTGAAACGCTTAAAAACAAAAACGAAAAAAACTTTTTTGAAAAATTAGACGAAACAATAACAACAATAGAAGAATTATGCAAAACAAAAAAAACACTCTTAACAAAAAGAAAAAACCAAAACAAAGAGGAAATAGAAAATTCTGCTATCGGAATAGGCTTGACAGGAATAGTAAAAACAACAAAAGAAATTTCAGAAGAAAATCCACACAAAACCTTAGAAACAATAATAACACAAATACAAAAAAAAGGCTTTTTCGTATACTACGAGCCAAACAATACAGAAAACAAAGAACACGCCTTAGAAATATTAGCGAAAACCCAAGAAAAAATAAAAAAAAGTTTTGGAATAACATGGAAAGCCAACAATGTAAAAGAAGCAGAAGAACTAATAGAAAACTCTACAGCAATAGAACTAATACAAACAAAATAAATGATACTAACGACTAAAAAAAACGACTTCAACAAAAATAAAAAAAGAAAACATAAGATCTGAAACAACTTAAAACAAATTAAAAACAAAGTTTCTACAAAATTCTGAAATAAACAAACTTTAAACTAACTTCTCCCTATAAGGCGAAAACAAACTAACTTTAGATAAATAAACTTCTGTTTTAAGAGCCTCAAAAAAAGGAACTAAAAACATTAGAGCAACAATTAAACTAATAAAACCGCCAACACCAAAAAAATAATCTAACAAAAACTCGAAAAGCTGAAGCACAAAAACAGAACCAAGACCAAAAAAGAAAACCAAGGAAAAAGACCCAAAGTTCTTAAAAGAAAACTCAAAAGCATTCAACAACGAACCCCTCAAACTTTCACCATCAATAACTATAGCTTGAGGAAGAAACAAAAAAGGCAAAGAAAACAAAACCAAAAAAATGTTAATAACAAAAACAGGCAAACCCAAGTCAACTAAAAAAAAAGAAATTAGCACAGAAACTAAAGTGAAAACAGCAACAAAATTAAAATAGCGAAAAGCAAAAACAAGAACTTTTTCAGACAAAAAATAATGCAATTTAACCTTATTAAAATCAGCCCTAACAGCAAACACCAACAAGCAAGTTAACAAAGAATAAAGGAAAAGAAAAACCAGAACCAAAAATAAAAGCAAAAAAGACTCAAAAAAAGGAAGCCTCAAAAAACCATAATCAACAACAACCGAACCAGAAGAAATTAAAATATTAGAAAGAGAAGAAAACAAAGGAACAAAAACAAGCAACAAACCAAAAGCACAAGCAGTAATCAAATTATTCTTATAATCCTGAAAAGCCTGAGCAAAAACCATTACTAAACACCTATAACTTAATAAATTAGCACCAAAAAACAATTAAAAAACATACTACAATAAAAAAGCCAAAACAACAATAGAAATGATAAAAACAAACAAAAATAACTACAAAAAAACACGACTAACCAAACAAAAAGACCTGAAAAAAACTGAAAGATAAAGCAAGTTCTATAAAATAGCCAAAAATTACTTTTTACTTTTGAACTTCATAAACTGAGCAAGCAAAGCCTCTAACTGAATTCGCTCATTAGCACCCTCAACAAGCCGAAAACTATACTCGCCAATAATATCAATCAACTCTACTTTCGAAGAATCACTCAAAGATTTCATACTAATCAATTCCCTATGCATTTGAGCAATAACATCTTCACCAGACATGCCATGCTCATACATGAGCTTTTCAAGAACAGCTCTAGCCTCAAGAAATTTTCCAGACAAAGCAAGCTCCATCATTTCAATGACCTCTTGAGGCCTAGCTCTTGAAGCAACATCATAAACCTCTTTCTCAGAAACTTTACCATGCAAAGAAGAAGCAGCCTGAGCAATATTAATTGCTTTTCTCAAGTCGCCTTGCGAAACATAAATCAAAGCATCAAAAGCCTTTTCCTCAACACTAATCTTTTCCGCTGTCGCAATCTGCCTTAACTTTTCATGAATTTCTTTCGAAGAAAGAGGCCTGAAACGCAATACAACACAACGAGACTGAATAGGCTCTATTATTCTACTAGAATAATTACACGAAAGAATAAAGCGAGCAGTCCTTGCATACTTCTCCATAGTACGCCTCAAAGCCTGTTGAGCATCAACAGTCAAAGCATCACTTTCATCAAGAAAAATGATTTTAAAATTAGAATCAAAAGCCAAAGTCCTAGCAAAATTCTTTATGGTTTCCCTCACAACATCAATACCTCTATCATCAGAAGAATTCAACTCTAAAAAATTTTGAGAAAAACTATCCCCAAAAAATTCTTTAGCTAAAGCAATAGCAGAACTCGTCTTACCGACGCCTGCAGGGCCTGAAAAAAGCAAGTTAGGCATAGTTCTTGCTTTAACATAACTCTGCAAAACATTAATTATTTCTCTCTGACCAACAACTTCAGCAAGAGACTTAGGCCTATACTTTTCAACCCAAGGCAATTCATGACTAAAATCCATAAAATGAATTCCAATCATTAATGTTTTAAACCAATTCTAAGGCAATTTTTCATTACCATGAACAAAAAAACTACAAAAACAATAGCAATGTTTATCATAAGCTATTTAGCCATAATCATAATAAGCGAACTAAATTACAAAGCAGAAAACAAATTGCCATTAAGACACATAGATTTCTCAAATTTCCCAACAAAAGTAGATTATTCATTAGTACTCTTGCCAATAATAGGATTCTTTTTTGTTTACATGCTAATACCACACCTAAAAGATTTTGGTTTTGGAAACAAATTCAAAAAATACGTTTTCCCAATACTATTCCTAACATTTTCAATACTAGGCTTCTATTTAGCAGTATACGTTTATTATCTTGACGTAGGACTAAGAATTGGCCTAGGCTTTGACCTAAGCCAATTCAAACTAAATTACTTTGACATGTTCTTAAACTCTACATTCATCTACTTTGTAATAGCAGGACTTTTCGGATGGTTATCCAGACTACTAATAGAAAAATTTGAAAAATAAAAGTGAAAAAAATGAAAATATACGTAGAAGGCTACGGCTGCTCAATGAACCTTGCTGAAACAGAACAAATCAAAGGACACGCAATAGACAACGGACTGACAATAACAGACAACATAAAAGACACAGACTTCATAATAATAAACACATGCGCAGTAAAAGGCAGAACAGAAAACAGAATGATAAGCAAAATAAAAAAATTCTACGAAACAGCAACAAAACAAGGAAAACAACTAATAGTCGTAGGATGCCTACCAAAAATCAACCCAAAAGCAATAGAACAAATATCAAAAGACATAATATCGATTGGCCCAGACCTAAAAAAACTCTCCCAAATATTAGGAATAGAAGAACAAGAATTTTCACCAAACACGAACACGATACCATTCAACCCACACATAGCAATAATACCAATAGCAAAAGGATGCACGAATTACTGCACGTTTTGCGGAACAAAATTAGCAAGAGGAGACATACAAAGTTATACAATAGAATCAATAGAAACAAGAACAAAAAAAGCACTCCAAACATGCAAAGAAATATGGCTGACAGGCCAAGACACCGGAGCTTACGGACTTGACATAAAAAGCTCACTACCAAAACTAATAGAAAAACTCTTACTAATAAACGAAAACTACAAAATAAGAATAGGAATGATGAACCCGCACCACTTACGAAGAATATACAAAGAACTAATACCACTATTTTCAGACAACAGAATATACAAATTCATTCACCTGCCAGTACAAGCAGGTTCTGACAGAATACTAACACTAATGAGAAGAGGCTATACATCAACACAATATAAAGAACTCATAGAAAAACTAAAAAAAGACATACCAGAAATAACAATAGCAACAGACATAATAGCAGGCTTCCCAACAGAAACAGAAAAAGAATTCCAAGAAACAATAAACCTAATAAAAGAAACAAAACCAGACATAGTCAACATATCAAAGTTTGCCCCAAGACCAAACACCATAGCAGCAACAATGAAACAATTACCAAGCAAAATAATAGCAAAAAGAACAAAAAGACTAACAACAATATGCAACGCAATAGCATACAACAACAACAAAAAGTACATAGGAAAAAAAGACAAAGCATACTTTTCAGAAAAAGGAAAAAACAACACAATAGTAGGCCGAACTTCTAACTATAAACCAGTAGTAATAGAAAAAGGCGAATTAGGAAAATTCCAAGAAATAGAAATAACAGACGCTTACCCGCACTGGCTAAAAGGAAAAATAATAGAAAACCAAACAGAAAACAAACAAGAAATAAAAGAAAAAATAGTAATAAAATGCTAAAACACCAACCGAAATGACTCACAAACAAAAAAAGCAATAAAAAAGCCATTACAAAAAAAAAACAATTTAAAAAAACGATTCACAATAAAAAAACCAACAAAAAAGAACAAAAATATGGCCAAAAACTGACGACTAATACAAAACATCAAACGAACTCAAAAATACGCTTCTGATGCAAAATATTGTCAAGCAAAACACTCTTTTTCAAATAAAAATTCAAAGGAACAGAAAGTCGTTTCTCCAAATAAGCAAAAACCAAGCCAAGAGAAGAAAACTCTAAAGGCTTTTTACTCAAAGCAT
>JAWANB010000007.1:0-28196 GCA_038895675.1 Candidatus Iainarchaeum sp. | reverse complement strand
ACGACAAAAAAAATAGTTATGCTATAAATTTAAACAATAAAAACGAAAGACCAATTTTTAATAACTTAGTGGAAAACTAAATTAACAACAAAATTGAAATTAAGGGAAACAACGATGGAAAAAAAATTAGTAATAAACACAATAATGATATTTCTAATCACGAGCGTATTAAGCATATATTCTGCACAAAGCTTAATTCAAGACCAAATAAAAGCAACACTAATAAACGAAAATCCAGAAGCAATAGAAAATAGCATAGGCATAATACTTTGGATAATAATATTCACAGGAATACTTCTTTTAGCTTTCAAAAAATTGCCTGATTACATAACATACATAGCATTAAAAGTAATAGAAAGTATCGCAATAATAGCAGCAACAACCATAATACTTTACCCAACAAACATAAGCTTTGAAATAGCAATAATGATAGGCGCTATAATAGTAATAACAAAAAACATTTACAAAAATAGTTTAATAAAAAATTTTGTAAGTGTAATTGCTGTTGCAGGCACTTCAGCAATAATAGGGGTAAGCATAGGCACAATACCAGCTTTAACACTAATGATAATTTTAGCTATTTACGATTACATAGCAGTTTTCAAAACAAAACACATGGTAGAAATGGCAAAAAAACTCTCAGGCAAAAACCTTGCTTTTACTTATGAAATACAAGGCAATGAAAGAAAATACGAACTCGGCACAGGAGACATAGTAATACCAATAGTATTTGCAATAAGCGTCATGCATGAAGCCATGTTAAAAAATTATGCAAACCCCACATACTTAGCTGGAATAATTTTGATTTCGTCTATAATAGGTTTAATCATAACCTTTGAAATACTGACAAAACAAAAAAAGCCATTACCTGCCTTGCCAATACAAGTAGTTTGCATGATAATAGTCTACCTAATGATAAAAACAACAGAATTACCATAAAAAAACACACGACTTTAGAAATTAAAAACAACTGAAAAACAAAGAAACAAAAAAAACTACACCAGGCTTAAAAACTATGAAAAACCATGGCCTGATAAGGAAACTAAACAAAAATAATGGACAAAAACAAGACTAACAAAAAAAAACGAAATGGATAGTAACTCACGACTAAAAAAAACAAGACAAAAAACAATAAACGATAAACAACAAAAGTTAGTTTTTCTTAATACTTTTCAAAAAATGGTTTTGAAAATTAATTAATTGGGATTAACTAACCGAACTACTAATAACTATAAAACACGAATTCTCCCAACACACCGACAAAGCCATACAATGGCAATCAACTCTGAATGACTTTAAAAGAAATAAAAAAACTTTTTATTTGGGCTTAAGAAGTGGTAGCAAATGTATAAAGAATTAGAAAAAGAAATAAGCAACGAAAATCCACTGCAAGAAAAATTCCTCGAGTTTTTTAGATATAGCCAAACAAAACAAATAGAAAAATTAGCTCAAAAGTACCCTGAAAAAAAAAGCTTTCAAATAGACTTTACAGAACTAGAGCATTTTGACCCTGAATTAGCAGATGAACTATTAGAAAACCCAGACTCTTGTCTTGAAGCAGCATACGAAGCTATTACAGAAATAGACATTCCAAGTTTAGACCAAAAAAAGTTCAAACCACACATAAGATTCTATAATTTACCACAAGAAAAATGTATTAACTTAAAAAACATTGGGGCAGAACACGTTGGAAAACTAATATGTGTTGAAGGAGTAGTTCAACAAATAACAGAAGTATTACCAAAACTAAAATATGCTACATGGAGATGCTTAAGATGCGACGCAACATACAAAATACCCCAAAAAAAGAACATAATAAAAGCACCTAATTATTGCGCCGAATGTAAACAAAAGAACTTTGAATTGATAGAAGACAAAAGCGAGTTCGTGGATTACCAAAAAATAACAATACAAGAACCACTTGAAAAGCTGAAAGGAAGCGAGAAAGCAACTAACTTGGACATTTATGTTTCAGATGACATAGTAAATAAAGTGAGCCCAGGAGCAAGAGCAAAAATAACCGGAATACTAAGACTAATTCCGCCAAAAGAAAAGAAAACGGTTTATGGCAGATACTTGGAAGGAATGCACATTGAAGAAACAGAAAAAGAGTTTGAAGAAGTAGAAATAAGTAAAGAAGAAGAAGAACAAATAAAAGAACTGGCAAAAAGAGAAGACATTTATGAAATGTTAGTGCAAAGCATAGCGCCCCACATTTATGGGCATGAAATAATGAAAGAAGCAATAGCACTACAACTCTTTGGCGGAGTCAAAAAAATATTGCCTAACGACCAACAAGTAAGAGGAAACATACACATATTGCTAGTAGGCGACCCCGGAATGGCAAAAAGTGCAGTACTAAAGGCAACAGATAGCATAGCACCAAAATCAATTTATGTTGCAGGAAAAACCTCGAGTGGAGCAGGAATCTCAGCAACAGCAGTGAAAGACGAGTTTGGAGAAGGTGGTTGGACACTAAAAGCGGGAGCACTAGTTTTAGCTTCTGGCGGCATGGCAATGATTGACGAATTTGATAAAATGGACTCAGAAGACAGAAGTGCAATGCACGAAGCAATGGAACAACAATCAATAAGCATAGCAAAAGCAGGAATAGTAACAAAATTCAAAACAGAAACATCAATATTAGCAGCTGCAAACCCAAAATACTCAAGGTTTGACATTTATAGGCCATTCATAGAACAAATAGACTTGCCTCCATCACTAATAAGCAGGTTTGACCTGTTCTTTATGATAAGAGACGTCTTAGACAAAACGAAAGACGCAGAAATAGCAATGCACATACTAAAAACACACAAAGCAGGCGAAATGATATTACAAAGGTCAAAAAAAAGAATAGGAAAAAAAGACGAAGAATTAGAAGAAATAACAAAACAAATAACACCAAAAATACCAGAAAAACTACTGAAAAAATACATATCATACGCAAGACAAAATGTTTTCCCAGTGCTTACAGACGAAGCACTAAAAGAATTATCAGACTTTTATGTTTCATTAAGAGACCAAGGAAGAAAAGAAGGAGCTTACAGCGCAACACACAGACAATTAGAAGGACTAATAAGATTATCAGAAGCCAGTGCAAAAGTAAGACTATCAGACTTTGTAGAAAGACAAGACGTGGAAAGAGCAATAAGGTTAGTGAAAACATCACTACAAGACTTAGTGACCGACCCAGAAACAGGAAAAATAGACATAGATATAATAACTGTAGGCCAAACACACACAATGCTAACAAACCTCAAAAAAGTACTGAACATAATAAAAGAAAAAGCAACAGAACTTGACATGGTACCAATAGAAGAAATAATAAACGAAGGAAAAGCACAAGGCATAGAAGCAGACAAAGTAAGAGACCTTCTAACAAAATTAGCAGAAAAAGGAGACGTGTACTGCCCAAGAAACGGCTACTACAAACCCACAAGCAAACAATAAAATTGACTTTCTTCAACTAATAACAACAATTCATAAAACAAACAAAAACAATGACAAAAAGACTTTAAAACAAAAAACAAAAAAAAAGCCTAAAAAAGACAACATGATTTCTACAAAGCAACAACAAAACAAATGATTTTAAAATAAAAACAAAAAAAATATTAGTCAAACATGAGAAAACCAAGATCTTTAAGAGACATACTCATTTTAGAAAAATCACAAAAAATAGGTAATTACTTAAAATACGGCATAATATTAATCATAATCACAATACTAATTTACATTTTATTAACCAACAAAAACATAATAACCCAACTCGCGAGTGGCTATGGATTATTAGGGCTTTTCATAGCATCAATAATAGCAAACGCAACAGTCTTACTACCAATGCCAATAGACATACTATTTTTAGCGTTAGCAAGCCAAACAAACTCAATAACAGAAACAATAATAATAGCATTAGTCTTGGGTTTAGGTGCAGGAATAGGAGAAATGAGCGCATACATAGCAGGAGCGCTAGGAAGCAACATATTAGAAAAAACAAAAAAAATAGATGCAGAAAAAATGAAACAGATAAGAGAAAACATAGACAATTTAGGAATGTACTTTATTTACTTTTCAGCAGTAGTACCTTTCCCATTTGACATAATAGGCATAACAGCAGGCATGCTAAAGTACAACCCAAAAAAATTTTTTATAGCAGCATTAGCAGGCAAAACAACAAGGTACATTATAATAGCATTGTCAGCATACTATGGGATAAACACAATAAAAAGCATTTTCTTATAAAATCAAACATCAAAATTCTTTAACAAACCCTTCTTTTTCAAATGCTCTACATGAGTCCCTAAATAACGCCAAACAACATCAGCCTTGCTCGGCTGAAAATCCCACAACTTTATTATCACTATATCTCTTTCCCTCAACCACGTTTTTTTCTTCATTCTACCAGGAATCCTACAAATTCTCTCTAAACCATCCTCACAAAGTATTTTCACTTGATTAGAACCATGCAACTGAACAACCATGCCAAACATTTCCAAATTCTCCTTTTTAGGCAAAGGAATTTTCTTTATTTCTTCCTGAATTTGATTTTCATCTTTTTCTTTTTCTACACTCATTTACACACAACCTAAACTTTTATTATCACAACATGCTCCAAACCTGCAACTTTAACCACTTCTGACTTTGAAACTATTTTTTCATCAATAGCTAATTTCACCGACTCATTACCTAACAAGTTAACACTATTAGCTTCTTTCAACATTCTCAACGCCTCATCTTTTGAAATTTCAACATTGCCATAAAAACTTTCACTCACCTTTATTTCAACGCCTCGCTCTCTAAATGACTTCCCCAAAAGCTCATTATCACAACAAGCAAGCACTATATTATTTTGTATTTTATGAAGCTTACAATACAATTTGTCACCCAAGTTTTTTTAAAGGACTAATAGCACCACAAGCGGTACACTTCAACACCTTTATACCACTTTTATCAATTATTTGAGTATCAGGCTTCCCACACACATGACACAAAACATACTCTTTCAAATAATTAGCAAACAACTTGTTTATAGCATCAGGAAAAAACTTTCCAGACAAAACCAACTTACCTTCCTCAATCGTGCCAGCAGTAGCAGTTTCTTTAGTCAAGTACTTATAGAATTGCCTTTCTTCTCTCGAAATAGCCTTCATTGCCTGAGAAAAATTCTTTATTATAGTTTTCTTACCTTCAACTATGGTCTGCAAAGTAGGCAACTCGAACCTTTCTTTAGTCAAACTTTTTTCAGGCAAAGACATTATAGCACGTTGCAACATTTTTTCATAGTCCATAATTATGGCATCACTATTAAGGTATTTTAAATAGTACTTTTAAAACCCACGAATGCTTTATTTACGACTTTACAAATTATATTTAGCAGTACAACTTAAATTCAGGTTTTCTTTAACTCTCTTTTTCCCTTCTTTAACATTATTTATTTTCTCCAATTGCTTGCACGCAGAACACTTCAAAACATCTTTAGAAGCAGTAGGATTATTACAAACAACACATTTACCTATTTCCTTTTGAATGCCTAATATTACCTTTCTCTTTAGCCTACTATGCATTTCTAATATTTTATACTTTGTGCCAGGGAACTGTTCTTCAAGTTCATTCAACATTTTTCTATAATAGCTTCGCTTAGAAGTCCAAGAATAAGGACAACACTCATTGCTATAATGCTCTATTCCACAAATAGCAGTATAAGCTATAACTTCTTTTTCAGGCGTCTCATAAAGAGGCTTTATTCTCGGAACCAAATCGTAATACTTTTTCTCCATTCTTTCAGTAGTCCTCAACAAACCCACTAAATCATTGTCAAAAAAATTCATTACTATGCTCTGACATTCGTCATCCAAATTATGACCAGTAGCAATTTTATGAGCACCTATTTCCTTCGCCTTTTCATTCAATAACTTTCTCCTCAACACACCACAAAAAGCACAAGTACTCCCGAGTTTTTTGTCAAAAAGTATTTTTTCCATTATTTGTTTAGTTTCTACACCCAACTCTCTTTTGAAGCTTAACACATGATACTTAATATTGTGAGTTTCGCAAAAATTAATTGCGACCTCTATTGCTTTATCCCTATAACCCTTTATTCCTTCATCAACCATTATTGCTTCTATTTGATTAGTCTCAGAAAACAACTTATTAAGCAAGTACAAAGTAGTCATAGAATCTTTGCCGCCTGAAACAGCCACGGCTATTTTTTCATTATACTTTACCATTTTAGCTTTTGAAGTAGTACGCTTTACCCTGTTCTCAAAAAATTCTATAAAATGAGAATGACAAAACTTATGAGGGCCATAAGGCAAAAGTATTTTTGATTCCTCATTGCACCTATCACACTTGGCAACTTTGAAAGTAATAACCATTTAATAGTTCACCCAAAGACACTTTTTATTTTTTAGCATAAACAAAAAAAAATCAATTTTGCAAAAAACCATTTTTAGCAATAAAATTTTCTATTTCCTTAGCCAAAGCATGAAGCTCAGGGTTAGTTAGACTTGATGAAGCCTTCACTATATACAACTTACTATTAAATTGAAAAATCATGTGCCAACCGTTAGACTTAACCAAAACAGCTTCACTCTTTGGCAATTCTGCCTTAACATAATTGAACAAAGCAGCGCCAGAAATGGCTTGAGAAAAAGAATCACCATTCAAAGAAACAAGAGAATTACCAGACAAAGTGCTTACAACAATATCATCAACCAAATGCTTCTTTTTTAACAAGTTCAAAAAACCTTTCATGTCAGAAGGCTTCTCAGAAAACTTAAAATTTTCAGAATAGTCTTTTAATAACAACAATTGATGCTCTGGTTTGGAAGTATCGTCAACATCCAAAACTTTCTCAGCAAATTTCTTCAAAACAATTCTCAAACCCTTTAACATTTCAAACACCCAATTCACTCAAACCAAGTTTCTTATAAATGTCAGACTTATCACTTTTATCAGAAGAAGAACTAATAACTTTTAACCCTAACTCTTTAGAAAAAATTTTAGGCAACATTTTACCAAGGTCACCCTTTTGAAGAGGCACTTCAAGCTTCGCCTTGTCGTTGAACGCCGTCACCAAATCAACTTGCTGATTAGAAAGACCCACAATATCAGCTATACAATACTCTGCAACGAAAGAATTAAAGACATGTTCCAAAGAAGTCTTGCCAAAAATAGTAATTTTATTACACTCGTATTCATAAAAAGACGCAATTATAAAACCGTCCTTGAAAATAAGCGCACCTTCCTCAATACCGCTCACTCCATTCAAAGTAGAAATAAAATAGCCTGAAAACGACTTCTCACAAAGGCCTTCCAAAAGCTTTTTGATATCAACCTCTTTCAAATTCAGACCTTGAGTTATTATCTCACCTACAGGTAAATTCATAACAATCACTTTCCAATAACAATTACCTTGTCAGCATTATTCTTTAAAGAAGAAGAACTAGCTTCTTCAGCCGTCAAAACAATAGTTTCCTTACCTTCCCTTTTAGCCTTCAAAATAGCAGGCAAAAAATCAGAATCACGAGTAACAAAAACAATCACGTGAATATTAGGATTAAAGACAGCCTCGACAGCATCAGCAACCATTGAAACATCAACATCACCCATGGTTATTACGCTTTCAAAACCATGGTTAACAACAGCCTCAACAAGCTTATTAGAAGCATACTGATTAACAAAAACTCTTCCAATCTTAATTCTACCAAATTTTTCAACACTCTTTTTAATATCAGCCAAACTAACATTCAACTCTTTCCTTAAAATGTTAGGGCCATCAACAAAAACAGCCAGATTTCTCTCTCTTTTAGGCAACAACTCACGCAACTTGGCTACTACATCCATGAATATAAAGAATAGCAAACCAATTAAAAAAAGCTATATTATTACAAAAAAATCACAAAAAAAAGAAATACAAGGCTATTTGATGCCTGATGCCAACTCGTCTTTTTTAGCCTTTACATCAAAAAGCATCTTTTCAAAACTAACCTTAAAACCATGCTTTGAAAAATAAGAAGACATGTTCAAAATATCGCGTTCAAAAAAAAACTTAGCCATTGGATGCGAATGCAAAACAGCCTGTGCAAAATCAATGAACCAAAGCTTTTTACCCTGAACCAAAATATTGTATTCAGAAAGATCAGCATGAATTAAACCACTCAAATATAACTTAGCCACAAAATAGACTACTTGTGAATAATAGTCTTCAGCATCAGAACTAACGAAACCAACGTCCTTTAGCCTAAGAGCAGGATTACCATTACTACCAATAAACTCCATCACAACAACATTATCCTTAAAAGCAACAGGAAAAGGCGAATTCAACCCAGCACGCATAGCAACAACCAAATTACTAAACTCTTTTTTAGCCCAAAGAGAAATCAAAGAATTAATTTCCTTTCGCACCTCCTTAAACCTTTTATCCCCAAGAATATAATCAGACATTGACTTGAAGTCGGTAGTTTGTTTTTTATAGATTTTAACAGCCCTCAAATTGCCAGCCAAATCAGTAGCAACAAAAACATGAGCCTCTTTACCAGTACTAATTATATGCTCCAAAACATCAAAATGATTCCTACTAGCAAGATATTGAATAGCGTCAAAAGTCTTGGCGTCAAAAACCTTTGCAAAAATACGTCTGTCTTTTTCTCGCCTTATCCTTTTACCTAACAATTCAAAATCAAATGAAAAAACCATAAAATAATAACAACAAAACTAAATTTAATTAACACTAAAACAGAAAATCAGTATTATGACTCATGCAATAACATTAATAACATAGGCAAAGGCTCTTTAGAAATGAGTTTTAAATCAAACAAAAGTTACAAAAAAAGAAAACAAAAAATTGACTTTGTCTATCAAAACAAGCTAACGACCTTAAAAAAGCAAAAATGATTTCTACAAAGCAAAGGCAAAAAAAAGATATTTATATAACAAAAACCTCTTGGAATAGTGAGGAAAAAAAAATTATTAGTATGTTTAGTAATATTAGCAATAGCAATAATACCATTAACATTAGGAGTCACTTATGAAGTAGTAGAAGGGCCACCAATAGCAACGTGCGGCAACTCTACATGCGACCAAGGCGAAAGCTGCATCAACTGCCCACAAGACTGCGGACAATGCCAAACATCACCTGAAAACCAAGGAAGCCCAACACAAAACACTGGGTCAAGCAGCGGAACAACTTCTGGCAATTCAGCTGTCAGCAGTGGCACAACAAGTGTTGAAGAGAAACCAATAATAAAACAAATTCAAGTAGATTTAAATCAAGAACAAAAAACAGCCAATATAACAATTCAAATCTATAACGGCCTTACAAGAGCACAAGCTTTCAGCGTTTCAGCAACAATAAAGAGCGACACAAAAACAATTTATAGCACAACAGAAACAACAACCTTTTTAGGAGCAAAAAAAACACTTAACTACAAACTCAAAAAAGAATGGAAATTTGAGCCAGGAGAATACACAATAATAATATACTTAGACTCAAAAGAAAAAACTACAAATTATGACACAATAACCAAAATACTTGCCTTAGAAGAAGGTAAAATAGAAATAAGAGACTCGCCACAACAAATTACAACAAAACCAAGCATACAAAAAACACAAAGCCAAGAACCAGAAGAAACAATAACGCCTGTTTCAGCACAAAGCCCCAAAGAAGCAGGCATTGACTTGACATACATTGTTTTATGGGGCTTGATTTCAGGAATATTTTTTGTAGGAATACTAATTTTTGTAATACAAAAATTCTATAACAAATAACAAAAAAAAAACTCAAATTAAAAATACTTAAGCCACATATGAATAAGAATGACAGAATACCTACTAATACCACACGATAGGATAGGAGTCCTAATAGGCCCAAAAGGTCAAACAAAAAAAAGAATAGAAAAAAACACGAAAACAAAAATAGAAATAGACAGCTCTACAGGCGAAATAGAAATAACAATGAAAGGCAACGCCATAGACTTTATGAAAGCAATAAAAATAGTGAAAGCAATAGCAAGAGGATTTTCACCAGAAAATGCAATGCTACTACTAATTGATGACAACATATTAGAAATAATAGAGTTGAGAGAAATAATAGGAAAAAACGAAAACAAAATGAAAGCAAAAAAAGGAAGAGTCATAGGAAGAAAAGGCAAAGCAAGAAAAGAAATAGAACAAGAATCAAACGTAAAAATATCAGTGTATGGAAAAACCATAAGCATAATAGGAAAAAATGAAGATGTAGAAAAAGCAAAAAAAGCAATACAATTACTACTTTTTGGAGCAAGTCACTCGACAGCATACGAATCATTAAAAAACAAATACTATAATCAAGAATTTGAGTTATGAAGTCAAAGTGATGAGATGACTGAAAAAAACAATGAAACAAAAGGAAAAACTGCAGAAGAAATGGCAGCAGAATTCAAAGAACATTCTGTTGCAGAATTCTTCAAAAAAAACATGCAAATGTTAGGACTAACAGGAAAAATAAAAACATTAACAACAATAGTCCACGAATACGTCACCAACTCGATAGACGCATGCGAAGAAGCACACATACTACCAGAAATAGAAATCCAAATTAAAGAAATAGGCGAAGAATTTTACGAAGTAATAGCAAAAGATAATGGACCAGGCTTAACAAAAGAAACAGTAGGAAAAGCGTTAGGAAAACTATTAGCAGGAACCAAATTCCACAGAATGATCCAAACAAGAGGACAACAAGGAATAGGAGCCTCTGGCTGCACAATGCTATCACAAATAACAACCGGAAAACCAGTACAAGTAATCACAGGAACAGGAAAAGGAAAACCAATATCATTAGAAATAACAATAGACCCCAAAAAAAACGAGCCAAAAATAGCAAACATGCAAGAATTAGACAAAGAATTTAGAGGCACGATAATAAAAGCAAAGTTCAAAGGAGTAAAATACGTAAACTCTGAACAAGCACCATTAGAATACTTGAGAAGAACCGCAATAGCAAACCCTCATGCTCAAATAACTTTCATAGACCCAACAGGACAAAAAATAGTCTTCAAAAGAACACTAAAAGAACTACCTGGAAGACCAATAGAAATGAAGCCACACCCAAAAGGCGTTAACGTTGACGAAGTCTATACATTAGCACGATACTCAGACTCACAAAAAGTATCTACTTTCCTAAAAAATACTTTCGACAGAGTAGGAGACAAGGCAATAGAAGAAATACAAAAAGGAATAAAGTTTGACATAAACAAAGACCCAAAACAACTTACATGGGAAGAAGCAGAACAAATAGTAAACATGTTCAAAAAAATAAATTTTATAGCACCAAGAACAGAAGGACTAATACCAATAGGAGAAGAAAGAATAAGAAAAAGCCTACAAAACATAGTAAAACCAGAGTTCATATCAGTGGTAACAAGAAAACCAACAGTATACAAAGGAGGCTTTCCATTCCAAGTAGAAGCAGGAATAGCTTACGGCGGAGAAGCAGGAAAATTAGGAGAACCAGATGAAAACGGACAAATACAAAGAAAAATGGAAATAATGAGATTTGCAAACAAAGCGCCACTACTATTTGACCAAGGAGGCTGCGCAATAACAAAAGCAGTTCAAAGCATAGACTGGAAAAGATACGGCATAAAAGACTTAGAAAACACACCAATAACGATAATGGTAAACCTTATCTCAGTACACATACCCTACACTTCAGCAGGCAAACAAGCAATAAGCGACGAAGAAGAAATAATGGAAGAACTAAGATTAGCAATAATGGACATAGGAAGAAAAATATACACACACATAGGACAAATAAGAAGAGCCGCAGAAAAAGAAGCGAAAAGAAAAATGTACTATAAATACGCGACAGAAATAGCAATAGCATTGTCAGAATTAACAGGAAAAAACAGAACACAAATAGAAAACAAGCTGCATAATATAGTGCTCAAGCACCTTAAACTAGAAGAACAAAAAGAAAACGAAGCACAAAACAACGAAAAAGAAGGTGAAAAATAAATGGAAAACAAAGACAAAATAGTTCATGCAAAATTAGTCAAAATAGGAGACCAAATACTAAAGCAAATAGAAGAAGGAAAAGGACCAAGCTACGAAGTGCCCCTAAGAACATTAGGCAACGTTTACTTTGACAAAAAAACAGGAACAATAAAATTAGGAGACAAAAAAAGCGAAAGACAATTCTTGAACATAGCACACAGCAGAAAATTCATGCAAACGGTCTTAGTTGCAAACGAAATAAAAAAAGTGATAGAAGCAAAAGCAACAGTAAGCATCCGTGACTTGTACTATGCACTAAAACACACTATAGAAGGCACGAACGAAAACACTTTTGAAGAACAAACAGAATCAGACCCAATAATAGAAGACATAGAAGCTTCGTTAGACTTATTGAGAGAAGAATTACACTTAGCAGCCTCGGCAAAAGGAATAATAGCAGGCGACATACAAATAAGAGACGGAAAAGACAACATAGACCTAACAAAAATGGGTTCTGGCGGATGGAGCGTACCATCAAACGTAGAACCAGAAAACATAGAATTCAAAAAAGTCAACGCAGACTATGTTTTGTTCATAGAAAAAGACGCAGTATGGAGAAGATTCAACGAAGACCAATTCTGGAAAAAACAAAACTGCATAATAATAACAGGCAGAGGTCAACCAGGAAGAGGAGAAAGAAGAATGGCACAAAGACTAAACAAAGAACACGGCTTACCAATCTACGTCTTAGCAGATGCTGACCCGTGGGGAATGTACATTTACTCGGTAATAAAACAAGGCTCAATATCACTATCATACTCGGAAGAAAAATTAGCGACACCAAGCGCAAAGTTCGTGGGCCTAACAACTTTAGACATAGAAAAATTCAAAATACCGAAAGAAGTAACCATAAAACTAAACCAATTAGATGCAAAGAGACTAAAAGAAATGGAATCTTACGAATGGTTCCAAAAACCAGAATGGAAAGCAGAATTCAAAAACATGAGAGAAAAAGCAGTAAAGTTAGAGTTAGAAGCACTATCAAAAAAAGGCATAAGATTCATAACAGAAGAATACGTACCAAAAAAAATCAAAGAAGAAGACTTCCTACCATGACTTTCAAACACAAACAAAAAACCAACCAATAAAAAACAATAAAAAAGGTTTTTACAAAGAACAAAATCAATTTTTTTTAACTAAAATTTTTTCAGCCTTATCAAAATCAGAATCAACAAGAGCATCAAAAAAAGCCTTTATATCAATATTGGAAGGAAAACGCGTCTCCGCAAGATTTTTCTCCAAAATAGAAAAACCTGTAGAAACAACAGACATTTTGCCTTTTTGTTCAGCCCTTACCTCAGAAATTTTTTTCAAAAAAGAAACTGAAGAAAAGTCCTTAGAAAGAGAAAGAAAAACCTTGTTATGAAACTTAGCCTCAACCTCTGAAACATTTATGTCAGCATTAGACAAACCCTTTTTCAAAGTACCTTTAAGAACCAACCTAACTAAAGGTTTAGAATCACTTGCCTCAACCAAGTCAGCCTCAATAGTTGAAATGCACTTCGAAACAACCTCAACATTATCAGCATCTGAAAAAACAAGCTTATGATAAAAAACCTTCCTTTGCTTAGGAAAAGAAACAAAATCAAGAGACTTTGAAATAGTATCAAAAATAAAAACACCTTTACTCGCCTTTGCCTCAAGAGACTTAATAGAAGTAGGAATAGTAGAACCAGCAAGCAAAAACTTGCCAGAATGCAAGTTTTGCACATTACTCCAATGCAAGTGCCCATTAACAACAAGATCAAATCCTTTAGGCAAGTTCTCTAAAGAAAGAGTAGCAACCATTTCATCTTCCACAGCCATGAACTCTTTAAAACCCTGATGAAGCAAAAGAATATTACAACAATTTTTTTCTGGCACAGGATTCCACTTAGAAAAAACATCCAAAGCAAATTTTTCAGGAACAGCACCTAAACCAAAAACAACAACCTTTTCATTCCCTTTAGAAATACTTAATTTAGAAGAATGAAAATAATAAATCAAATTAGCTTCCGACAAAACATCAAGAGTGGATTTCCTATCCTTGCCTAAAAACTCATGATTACCATGAATAGCAAAAATTGGCAAACTAGAAAAAGAAAGCTTTGAAGAAACATTTTCGCCAAACTTTTCAATAACAACCGAAACAAAACAAGGTTTGTCTTTCAAAAAAGACAAATGACTTATGGTCTTACAAAGCACCTCATTAGAAGGATCCACACTATCAAAAACATCCCCGCCTAACAAAATAAAATCCACTTTTTTCTCCACGAAAATTCGCAAAGCTTGAGAAAGAGCAAGAAAAGAATCCTCGAAACGCTCAGAGCCCTCACCAAAACCCAAATGAGTATCTGAAAAAATCCCAATTTTCAAACAAACAACCCCTTTAAAACTTCAACCTTCAAAGACCTTAAATTACTTATGGACAAGTCAGCCAAAGAAACATTATTACAAAAAGAATTACGCAAAAAAATTACTTTCAAGCCAGCAGACTTTGCAGACTCGACACCAACAAAAGTATCTTCAATAGCAACAGACAAAAAAGCCTCAACGCCCAATTTTTTTAGACAAAACAAATAAACATCAGGCAAAGGCTTGAAAGACTTTATCTCATCCCCAGAAACTATCACATCAAAGTATTCTAATAAACCATGTCTTGTAAGAAAAGGGAAAATGACAGAACGAAAATTATTAGAAGCTATACCAACTTTAACTCCACACTCTTTTAAAGAAGAAACAAGGCAAAACAAGCCAGGCAAAGGCTTAGCCTTAACACTTATTTCCTGAGAAGCCAAAAACAAAGACTCTGAAAGAAAATCACCTAAAGGAATGTCAACACTATACTTTAAACAAATAATCTTCAACTGCTCTTCCAAACCATAACCCAACAAAGAACAAAGTTCACTATTACTAACATTTATACCACGCCTCAAAAGCACATTCCGCATATGCTTAAAATAAAATTTAGGAGTATTAGCAATAACACCATCAAAATCAAAAACAACTGATTGAAGTAAAAAAGGTTTTTTCATTTTTCAGCCTTCTTCCTTTTCAAATAATCAGCATACCAACAAGCATGGCCCAAAGACTTTGCAGCAGTGTTAGGATAATCAAAAGTAGTATAACCAAGTTTCTCTATTTTTTCAAGCCTCTTTTCAGTATATTCTCCACCAACAGCTATAACAACCATAGTTTTACTTGGTCGTCTCTTCTTAAGCATTTTATCAATGTCATCAGGCTTCAAAGGAGACAAAGTAAACAAACACATAATTACCAAGATATCTATGTTCTTATCCTCAAGACACTTCTTTATTGCAATTCTATACCTTTGAGCATCAGCATCACCCAACAAATCCAAAGGATTAGAAATTTTTATACCAGGTAACTCTTTCTCCAACTCCTCAATAGTTTTCCTACTAGGCTGAGCAAGCTCCATACCCCTATGAATAATGTGATCAGCCATTATTATACCAAAACCACCACCATTAGTTATTATTTGAACCCTCTTGCCTTTTGGCAATTTTTCCTTTTCCAACAACTTTGCAGTATTAAACAAGTCTTGCATACCATCAGTGTTTATTATTCCTGCCTGCCTAAAAACAGCCTCATAGACTTTCGCAGAACCAGCCATTGACCCAGTATGAGAAGCAGTAGCCTGACTTGTGCTATCATACTTGCCGCCTTTCAATATCAAGATAGGCTTTTTTAAAGTCGTCTTTTTAGCTACTTCAAAAAATTTTTTACCATCCTTAGCACCTTCCAAATAAAGAGTGATAACCTTGGTGTCCTTATCATTGCAAAGATACTCTATCAAATCAGATTCATCAATGTCAATAGCGTTACCATAAGAAGCAAACTTACTTATCCCAAATTCTTCCTTCGAAACCCAATCTAAAATCATAGAACCAAGAGCACCAGACTGAGAAATGAAAGACAAACTACCTCTCTTAGGAATACTCATCCTGTCCTGCGCAAAAAAAGTAGTATCTACGTTTGTCTCAAAACACTTTACACCAACACAATTAGGTCCCATTACTCTAGTCTGCGGATTTTCAGATATTATTTTTTTTAATTCATTAGTAAGCTCTTGCTCACCAGTCTCTGAAAAACCAGCACTAACTATTATAACAGCCTTTACATTAACCTCAACACACTCTCTCAAAATATTAGGAACGGTTTTAGAAGGCGTCACTATCACAGCTAAATCTATTTGATCGCTTATTTCCTTTATACTCTTAAATGCTTTAGCCCCTTGAACAATTTCATGATTAGGATTAACAGGATAAGCGTTTTTCCCTAAAGCCAATTTCATATTCTTGAAAATAGTAAAACCAACAGAACCTTCAGTATTTGAAGCGCCTATTATTGCAGCATTTTTTGGCTTAAAAAAATACTCTAAAGACTTCCAATCGCTCATGCAAATAAAAATCAATTTAAGTGTTTTTAATAATTGATTATTAGTGATTTTTTGATAAAAAACATTATTTCCTTGTTTTACAAATTAGACAAAAGAAGTTTAGCAATAAACTATTTAGGAATCCAAATAATAATTTGGCTAAAAAGTCTTTATTATTACTCATTATTCGGCTTTGGAAAAGTTCTTCCACACTCAAAAAAATTTTTTCCAGACTGGGCCATAACTTTAGACACAATATTTCATTTCGCAGGCCACGTTATAATTGGCATAATAGCTATTGCGTATGGCTACAAAATAAAAAAATTTAAGCTAAACAACATTATTCCAACAATAATATTGGCAGTAATATTACACAACCTTTTTTACTACTTAACAAACTCCCACCCTAACATGTTATACTCTATAATAGACTTTGGAATAGACAGCACATTATTACTGACTTTTATCTTTATAGGCCACATAGCATCTAAAGTAGCGAAAACCTAAAAATCAAAAATCAAAAATTTTTCTTGGAAAACAAAGACAACAAAGAAGAAACAGAAAGTTCTTGCAAAGACCTGACAATCAAGTCAGCATCCTGCAAAAAAATCTTATCATGAGTAGTTTCGACAGCAACAACTTTCATTCCAGCGGCTTTTCCAGCAACAATCCCCACAAGAGAATCTTCAATAACTACACACTCATAAACATTCAAACCTAAAAACTCAGCAGCTTTTAGATAACACTCAGGATCAGGCTTTCCATTAACAACATCAGAAGAAGAAATAATAACATCAAACTTTACAAAGTCAGGCAACTTACTAACAACATACTCCACAAAATCCCTACTCGAATTAGAAACAAGAGCCGTCTTAAACTCGACTGAAACTTTTTTAAAAAAATCTAAAAAACCAGGCAAAATAATCAACTCGGAAGCAAGTTCCTTGAGCTTTTTGTACTTCAAATCAACAATCAAAGAAACTTCTTCCAAAGACTTTTCAGGAAAAGCACGCTTTATTGCTTCCTCGGTAGGCAAAGCCCCAAATTTTTTCAACAAATGCCTTTGTTCAGCAATGCCTAAAGAAGAAAAAGCAAAGTCAGTTGCTTTAGAATGCAAATGCATCGTATCAACAATAACACCGTCCATGTCAAAAAGAACAGCCTTAAGCATAAAAAAAACAAAAGCCAAAAAATATTAAAAAACACGACCAAAAAAAAGCCTGAAAAAGACCTTTAAAAGTCAATTGAATAACGATTTTTGACGAAAAAAAAGCATTGTTTTAAAAAATATCTACAAAGTAAAGTTCTGTAATGGTGACCAAATGGATTTAATAATGTTAACTTTAATATTAGGCTTTTTTGCAATACTCACTGCAATAGGTTTAGCCGCTTATGTTTTTAAACAAGATGAAGGCACAGAAAAAATGAAAGAAGTCGCGTCATACATAAGAGAAGGCGCAATAGCATACATGAAAAGACAAACAAAAACAATAGCAATGTACGCAATAACAATAGCAATAATCTTATTCCTAATAATGTCCTACTTTTACCCAGGCAAAGAACTTACAACAGCAATATCTTTCCTAATAGGAGCAACACTCTCGGCTTTTGCAGGAATAATAGCAATGACAACAGCAATAAGCACAAACTCACGAACAGCAGCAGCAGCAAAAAATAGCCTAGAGAAGTCCTTTGACGTCTCATTTAAAGGAGGAGCAATAGCAGGCATAATATTAGTTTCTTTGTCATTACTGGGAGTAACAATAACATACATTGCTTTCGGCGCAAACCCAGAAATAACACCATTCACAATAATAGGGTACGCGTTTGGAGCATCATTCGTAGCTTTATTCGCACAACTTGGCGGCGGAATTTACACGAAAGCAGCAGACGTAGGAGCAGACTTAGTAGGAAAAGTAGAAGCAAACATTCCTGAAGACGATCCTAGAAACCCAGCAGTAATAGCTGACTTGGTTGGAGACAACGTAGGAGACTGCGCAGGCAGAGGCGCAGACCTATTTGAAAGCACGGCAGCAGAAAACATAGGAGCAATGATACTAGGTATAGCATTATTCCCAATATTCAAAGAAAATGGAGTATTATTCCCACTAGTTATTTCAGCCTTAGGACTATTAGCCTCAATAACAGGCATAATGATTGTAAAACTAGAAAAAGAAGACGCCATGAAAGCCATGAACAAAGGATACTGGGTAACAGCAATACTCTCAACAATATTCATGTACTTTACAACAATGACGCTATTCAACAACATATTATTCTTTGCAGCAGGAATGGTAGGAATAATAATGTCAATTGTGTTTGTAATAATAACAGAACACTACACAGAACACAAACACAGGCCAGTGAAAAGAATAGTAGAAGGATCAAAAACAGGACCAGCAACAAACTTCCTATCAGGTTTTGCATTAGCATTAGAATCAACAGGACCAACTTTATCAACAATAGCAATAGCACTATGGCTATCATACACCTTCGGAACGCTAACAGGAACACCAGAAGGAGGCCTATTTGGAACAGCAGTAGCAACAATGGGAATGCTAATGACAGCAGCTTATGTATTAGCAATGGACATGTTTGGCCCAATAACAGACAACGCAGCAGGCATAGCACAATTTGCAGGAGAAGGAAAAGAAACAAGAGCAAGGTTAGACAAATTAGACTCAGTAGGAAACACTACAAAAGCCCTAACAAAAGGATACGCAATAGGAACAGCATCGCTAGCAGCTTTCCTACTATTCTCAGCATACATGAGCGAAATAGCACACCTTACAGGAAAAGAATTTAGCGTAGTAAACATAGCAAAAGTAGAAGTCTTTATAGGCGGAGCAATGGGAGCATTGCTAGTACTATTATTCACATCAAGAGCAATAAGAGGAGTATCAAAAACCGCAACATACATAATAGAAGAAGTAAGAAGACAATTCAAAGACAAAGAAATAATGAAAGGCAAGAAAAAACCAGATTACGCAAAATGTGTAGACATAACAACACAAGGAGCACTAAAAAACATGATAATACCAGGCATGTTAGCAGTAATATTCCCACTAATAATAGGCATAGCACTGAAAGCAGAAGCAGTAGCAGCACTACTAATAATAGGAACAATAGTAGGGATACTCTTTGCAACATTCCTCAACAATGCAGGAGGAGCATGGGATAACGCAAAAAAATTTATAGAAGAAGGCTATGAAGGAGGAAAAGGAAGCGAAACCCACAAAGCAGCAGTAATAGGAGACACGATAGGAGACCCATTCAAAGATACAGCAGGACCGAGCTTACATGTACTAATAAAACTATTAGCAACAATAACACTAGTGTTAGCACCACTGTTCATTTAAATAAACAAAAATTATTTTTATGATGAAAATAAGTAGGAATAGAAAAAGAAAAATAAAAGCAGGCATAGGATCGTATCAAAAAAAAATTGCAAAATTTGACAAAATGTACGGAGGAACAATAGAAGAAATTAGAAGAAAACTCTTGCAAGAAAAACTATCTCAAGAAGAAAAAAGAAAACTAGAACAAGTACTAGTATTAAAACTACGAACAACGCTTTTCAGAGAAATAGCAGTACATTACATACTCCCAGAAATTTTATATATTCTAAGAATACCAAAAGAAAAAATAGGAAAAGTAAAACAAGAACTAAGGATAATGCTGAACGGCATAGCAGATGCTTACCAAGGATATAAAGAAGTTACTCTAAAAACAAAAGACAAAAAAAAAATAATGGAAGAACTAGAATTCAAACAAAGAATAATAAACAGTTCAATAAAAGAAACCGAAGAAGAACTAGAAAAAATAGGGCTAAAAGTAAACTTAGGGTTTGTAAGAGAACTCTGCGAAAAAAGACTAAAAGAAGCTGACGAATATATTGACAAACGATTCCAAAACCAAGAACATTAAAACATTATTAAGTATTTAAAAAAACCAAATAAAATAAAGACTTACAACCAAATTTAAAAAGAAGAACAACATTAATGTAATCATGTTCGATATTTTTGAAAACAACACAATAATGACAAATACTACCACAAACGACATTTATGTTGTTTCAATAGGCGGAAGCCTACTTTTCACAAACGACATGCCAGACGCAGAAAAAATAAAAGCAATCGCAGAAGTAATTTCACAACTACATTACTCGGGCAAAAAGTTTGTAATAGTAGTAGGAGGCGGAAAGTCGGCAAGACTATACCTTGATTCAGCAAAATCACTTGGATTAAACAATTTTGAACAAGACCTATTAGGAATACTCATTACAAAAGCAAATGCAACACTAATGGCAGCAGCACTGCCAAACGCATGGAAAAAAGTTTTAGATGATGTTAGAGAAGCTAAAGAAATAATAGACGAAGGAAAAATACCGGTTTTCGGCGGTTTAATGCCACTATTCACGACAGACACGGTAGCAGCACTAATAGCAGAATACCTAAACGGAACATTTGTAAACCTAACTAACGTAGACGGAATATTTGATTCAAACCCGAAAGAAAATCCAGAAGCAAAAATGCTAACAGAAATTTCATACGACAAACTAATTACAATAATAGCAAAAGAAAGCTCCAAACCAGGACAAAATGTTGTGCTGGACCTACCATGTTGCATGATACTAAAAAGAAGCAAAATACCAGCAGTAGTTCTTAACGGAAACAACTTACCAAACTTTGCGGCTTTTGTAAGAGGAGAACAATTTACTGGAACAACAATAAAAGAAATTCCAGAAGAAACAATTGAATACGAAGAAGAACAAAAAGAAACAGAAAAAAAGAAAAAAACAAGAAAAACAAAAACAAAACAAACAAAACGAAAAGACGACTACAAACTCCCAGACCCATACCAAATAGACTTTTAAAGTTTAATAATCATCGAGCTCTAAATCAGTATTATCATCTTCATAATATTCATTAATACCATTAATTGCGTCTTTATTATAATGAGGGCAAATTTTAGCAAAAACACATTTATTTAACAAGTTACAATTTTTTGTATCTGGTTCAAAATTTTTTAACTTAATTTTATTCAGAATTTCCATGAGTTTTAAATTAGTTTGAGGACTAAAGTCAAAAACTATTTTCTTACTAGGATTTCCGAAAAAATAAATAATGCCTTTTTTTATTTTTGAATCGTTAAGTGCCAAAAAGTATAATTCTAATTGTCTCTTTGCTTTTTCTTCAAAAATTTTGTTATAGCTACCCGATTTAAATTCACAAATAATTTTGACATCATCAGATTTTTGTATTAATAAATCTATTTTACCCTTAATAATCACCCCATCCACGATTGAATAAAATGTTTTTTCTGGAAAAAGAAGAGCATCTTTTGTTTCCTCATTAAAATCAATAAGATACCGCTCTAATTTCTCTTTTAATTGAGATTCATATTTTGATTGTTTAATTAAGTCCTCTAAATCCTTGTTTATATTTTCTTTGTTTATTAATAAATTTAAACGATATACTGCACCATGCAATTTAGCACCATAAATTAATGCATAATTAGAAAGAACAGAAAACTTGTTATAAAATCTTAATTTATAAGAAAAAGGACATTTCAAAAATTCTTCTAATTTATAATGATTTAAAGTTATAATCTCTTCTTTTTCCTTAACTGATCTGACTTTTGGAATTTCCTCAGTTTGCATTAAAATGTTGTTTGCGATATTACTACTAACGTAGACTAAAGTTCGATTTTTTATTAATTCAATAGGTGGGCCTCTAACAGATGAAAAAACTAATAAATCTCTTGCGCGAGTTATTGCAACATATTTTGCTCTTTTAAAATCAGCAGTTGAATCATAATCAGGGAATAGAGAGTGAAGAAAATCTTTTTCTTTTTTAGCAAAAAAATTTTTGTCAACTCTGGGAATTATTACTATTGGAAATTCTAAACCTTTTGACTTATGAAACGTCAAAACTTTTACCGAATTTGTATTTTTTGGTCTTTCAGTATCAAAATAATCAATAAATTCATTTTTAAAATATTTGTAAAATTCGTCTAAGTTTGTATTAAATGTCGATTGATAAATTTCTAATATTTTAGAAAGGCTCGCTATGTTGAATAAAACATTATCGTCATTATTCTTGATTTTATTTTTGAACCAGTTTGAATTTGAAAGAATTTCGTAAAGCAAATCTAATGGTCTTTTCGAATTAAATCCTTTAGACACTTCAAGTTCTAGAAATTTATTTGAAATTCGTGAATTATTATTAAATTCTTTAAAAACACATAATATTTCTTTGATATAGTTTAAATTTGAGAGATCACTATAGCCTAAAACTTCTACTGGAATATTCTCTTCCTCTAATGACTTTATATGAGTTTTGGCTTGGTGTTTTATACTTTTAAAAAGAACCCCGATATCAGAATAATTTTGTATAATTTTTTCTTTTTTTAGCTTTTTAATATATTCAACAAACCATTTAAGTTCGGCTTTTTCACAATCAAAATCTTTTATTAGAACTTTACTTCCTTTCGGAGTAATACTGCCATCACTGGAATCTAAATTACCTAAAACAGGTTCTTTCAAATCCATAAAGAAATTCGAAAAATCTATTATTTTTTGCGTTGATCTGTAATTTTTCTTTATAGTGTAAGTTTTTACGTTTGGAAAATTTTTTTCAAAATCGTCAAAAAGTTTTAAATTGCTTCCTCTGAAACCATAAATGCTTTGATTTTTATCTCCAACTACCCAAATCTTGTTGCTTTCTCTTAGGAATAGTTTCAACAATGCCTCTTGAACTCTATTTATATCTTGATATTCATCTACAAATATATAATCAAATTTGTTTTTTGCAATTGTTTGAAGATCTTTATTTGACTTTATTTCTTTTATCACAACGTGGATTAAATCTCCAAAATCAAACTTTTTTTTCTTTTCCAAAATTTTACAATAATTCAAATAATAATCTTTTAAATCGAAATAAGTTTTTTCTATTTCTTCAAAAAAATAATTGTCTTTTATTCTGCCAAAATAATCCCGCAATTCTGAAATTTCTAAACGAGAACCAAGGGGTTTTATTTTACGAATAAATTTTTTAAAAAATAAAAATTGACGATATTCATCTAAAACTTCAAAATCTTTATACTTTAAAAAAAACTGTGGATTCTGTCGCATAAAAATAGTGCAAAATTTATGGATGGTACCAATATAAAAATTTCTTTTATTTGGAATGTTCTGGCTGAGTTTGTAAAACAAGTCTTTAGAAGATTTATTAGTATAAGTAACTAATAGTATTCTTTCAGGATGAACTCCTTCTTGAACTAACAATTTTATTTTTTCTATTAATAATGTTGTCTTTCCTGAGCCAGGGCCAGCAACAATTTTTATATTATGAAAAGTATCTTTTAATATTTCTAATTTTTCTTTGGATAAATTCATGTTATCATCTGGCGAAATAGCTAATGATTGTTGATTTCTTAACTAATGAAAATATTTTTTCTTTTCTTTTTTTTAGTAGAACACTATAAGTGATTACCATTTTTGTTATTTCTTTCAATTTTTTTACACCCATTAATAGAGTTAAGTTAATCTTAAGCAATATAATAAAAACACCCACGCATAAATCGTTTAAATGACTCTCTACGGTATATCTACCCATATATTTTTTATCGAATTTGAATAATTCCAAAATTTTTTGAAGATTATCTAAAATAGACTCTTTAATTAGTAGAGTGAAAACAATTTTAATGTTAGCTAATTTTTTAACCATCTAATCACATACAAAAGAATACAAGAGAATACTTTATTAACTTATTTTTTAGAGGTATTATATAGAAATTCATTACCTTATGAAAAAATTGTCCTGTGAAAAAAAACAAAAAAAAACCACGAGACGACTACAAACTCCCAGACCCATACCAAATAGACTTTTAAACACAAAAATCTAATTTTATAGGATTAGAATGCAAAACTTTCACGCGCAAGATTACAAAAAAGTAATGGAGTTTTTTGAAACCAGCGAAAATGGTTTAACTGAAGAAAAAGCAAAACAAAAACTTCAAGAACATGGTTATAACGAATTCCAAAAACAAAAAAAAAGAGAATGGACTGAAATACTTTTAGACCAATTCAAAAACGTCTTAATAATATTACTTTTCATAGCAGCCATAGTATCGGCAATTCTACACGAAATATTAGAAACGCTTGCAATAATATTCGTTATATTTATTTCAGCAATACTTGGCTTTTTCCAAGAATACAGAGCAGAAAAGGCAATGGAAAAACTCCAAAAACTAACAGCGCCAAAAGCAAAAGTAATAAGAGATGGAGAAACTAAAATTATTCCCGTAAAATACTTAGTACCGGGAGATATAATAGCTTTAGAATCTGGAGACATTGTTCCTGCTGATTCGAGAATATTCGAAGAAACAAACTTACAAATAGATGAATCAAGTCTTACTGGAGAATCAATACCCTCAAAAAAAATTGTAGAACCGCTAAAAGAGAATTGTGAAGTTGCGGATAGAGAAAACATGGCGTACATGGGAACAATAGTAACCTACGGGAAAGGAAAAGCAATAGTAATAGCGACAGGGAATAACACAGAATTTGGAAAAATAGCAGCATCATTATCAAAAACAGAAAGAACAAAAACTTTGCTTGAACAAAAGTTTGAAAAACTTTCAAAAACAATAGGAGCGATAGTAATCTTAATAATAATCGCAATATTTCTATTAGGAACACTAAAAGGCAATTTAGAAACAACACAATTACTTATTTTTTCACTCAGTTTGGCTGTTGCAGCAGTGCCTAATTCTCTACCAGCAATAGTAACAATAAGCTTGGCTTTAGGCGCTCAAGAACTCACAAAAAAGAAAATGATAATAAGAAAACTAGACGCCATACAAACTTTAGGACAGATAAATGTTATTTGTACCGACAAAACAGGTACTCTAACAAAAAATGAAATGACTGTAACAAAAGTTTACACAACACAAAAAGAATATGAAATAACTGGCTCGGGTTACACGAAAGAAGGAAAAATAACACCTAAACCAGAAAATGACAAAGCATTACAAATTATTGCAAAAACAGCAGTACTTTGCAATGACGCAAAAATAATTAGAAATCAACAAAAAACAATAGTCATAGGAGACCCGACGGAAGCATCATTACTTGTTCTCGCAGAAAAGTTCGGTTTTGACGTTGAAAAAGAAAAACAAAAAACAAAAAAAGTAAAAGAGTTTCCTTTTGACTCAGAAAGAAAAATGATGAGCGTTATAATAGAAGAAAATGGAAAGAAATTAGTTTTAGTAAAAGGTGCACCTGACATTGTTTTAAGAGAAAGCATAAAAATAGTAAAGGAAAACAAAGAAATCAAACTAACAAAAAAGGATAAACAACAAATTTTGGAAACAAACTTGAAATTCGGGAAAGAGGCGTTAAGAGTAATAGGTTTTGCGTACAAAGAAATCAAAGAAGACTTTCAAGAAGTAGAAAAAGTCGAATCAAACCTCACATTTTTAGGTTTGGTTGGGATGATAGATCCACCAAGAGAAAAAGTAAAAGAAGCAATAGAACAGGCAAAAAAATCAGGAATAAAAGTAATAATGATAACAGGCGATCATAAAGAAACTGCAAAGGCAATAGCTGAAAAAATAGGTTTGTATGAAGAAGGGGACAAAGTAATCACAGGCGAAGAAATAGAAGCAATGAGCGATGAAGAATTAGAAAGAATAATAAAAGATACAAGCATAATAGCGAGAACACTACCTATTCAAAAACTTAGAATAATAAAGGCTCTAAAAAAACAAGGAAAAATAGTGGCCATGACAGGCGATGGAGTAAATGATGCTCCTGCACTAAAAAATGCTGATTTAGGAATATCAATGGGAATAACTGGAACAGATGTAGCTAAAGAAGTTTCAAGCGCAACAATAGCGGATGATAATTTTACAACAATAATAATAGGAATAAATGAAGGAAAAAATGTTTATGAAAAAATAATTAACTCAACAAAATATCTGTTGTCATGCAATTTAGGAGAAGTTGTTATAGTAGTATCAACAATGCTTGCAAACTTGCCATTTCCACTAACACCACTACAAATACTAACAATGAACTTACTTACTGATGGCTTGCCTGCAATAGGATTAAGTTTTGAAAAAACAAAGCAAAACATGCTTGAAAAGCCTCCAATAAAGGCCGAAGAAGAACCATTGAATAAAGAAAACTTGAGAATGATAATTACTTTTGGCTTAATAATGGGTTTCTTTAGTTTTATACTATTTTACGCTTACTTGAATCAGGGGATTACAAAAGCTCAAACAATGGCGTTCACAACATTAGTAGTATTACAAATGTTTGCAGCAATAGGGAGCAGAAGTTCAGAGCCTCTGAAAAGCCTCAATAATATTTTGCAAAACAGAATGCTCGTGTTAGGAATAGCTTCTTCAATATTATTGCAAATATTAATAATTTATTTTGAGCCAATGCAAAAAATATTCAACACTACTTCAATAAGCCTAATTGATTGGGCAACAATACTTGGTATTTCTTTAGTTGGGTTTGCTATAATGGAAATACAAAAATTCACGAACAACAAAAAATTATAAGCGCAAACTTTAATTGTCTTGGTTAGGTGGAAATTTATTAATATACTTTTGGATCACTGGATTGCTGAAACCTTCACTATCAAAAAGCTTTTTGTTTAGTGAGAATCTAATTAATTTATTGTCGTGTCGCCATAGAACATAGATTACATTTAGATTATAATAAGTATATACGAGCACTCCGTTGCTATTACTTATAATACTATTTGGCTGTTTCTTGGTTTATTTGACTATTTTTATTAGTAAAACAACCAATAAACAAAAACAAAAGGAGAATCAATATTAAAGTTGTTTTTATATTGTAAACAGAAAAAAAACATATGCAAATCACTTTTTAGTGCTTTACCTTATTATAAGCTATCACTCCGTTAACAATAAATCCAATCGCGATTAAAAATATTAGTATTTTATGTACAATGTCTTGAACAATAAAAATGCTTACTAAACCGAGTAAAGAGAAGAATAAATGACTCAAAATAATTATCAGTTCTACATTTTTGTCTATAAATTTTGCAAATTCTTCATTGTCGCTTGGTTTGTAAGAATATTCAGAACGCTTTTTTGTTATAAACGTCATCACAGCAAAAAAAATTAATAGGCAAAAATAAGGCCCTACAATGCCAAATACTATTGAAATTTGAAACGCGAAATATAATAAAATAAGAAAAATTACTAACAAAGCTCTTTGAAATGGAGAATAAATTTCTTGCATATTAGCTACTCATTATAATGTATTTTTATAAATATAAAATAAGCTGGGAGAGGGAGTCGAACCCTCCTTGCTCGCTTGCCGCAAATTATTTATTGAATTTTTTCCGTTAACGCTTTTTTGCGACCAGCAAAAAAGGACTAATACCATTTCCGTTAACGCTTTTTTGCGACCAGCAAAAAAGGACTAATACCATTTCCGTTAACGCTTTTTTGCGACCAGCAAAAAAGGGTTATCCGTTAACGCTTTTCTTTCCTTGGTAAAAAGGAAAGAAAAAAACACCACCTTTCTTTTCCGTTAACGCTTTTCTTTCCTTGGTAAAAAGGAAAGAAAAGGGTTACTGCAGGCGAGTACATGGCCGCTCTGTCATCCCAGCGGTTATTTAATTGAAATAGCATGAAATTTATAAAATTAAAGTCAAGCAAATTATGTGAGCTCTCTTTTTATTTGGTCTTTTGCTTCTTTCATTTTTTTAATAAATAAGTCTACTACAAAACCTAATTTTCT
>JAWANB010000006.1:26380-29262 GCA_038895675.1 Candidatus Iainarchaeum sp. | reverse complement strand
ATAACCACTATGTCAACAGGCTTTAATCACATTGACATAAAAGAATGCGAAAAAAGAAAAATAATAGTGTGCAACGTCCCGACTTATGGAGAAAATACGGTAGCAGAACATACTTTTGC
This sequence comes from Candidatus Iainarchaeum sp., assembly GCA_038895675.1. Taxonomy (GTDB): domain Archaea; phylum Iainarchaeota; class Iainarchaeia; order Iainarchaeales; family Iainarchaeaceae; genus CABMIU01. Next base: position 29,143 of record JAWANB010000006.1, on the reverse strand, counting down.
ACTTTTATTAGCTCTTTCCCGCAAAATACACTTGTCCTATGAAAGAACTATTAGAGCAGATTTTTCAGCTTATGGTCTAAAAGGCTTTGATCTAAAAGACAAAACGATAGGAGTAATAGGCGCAGGACACATAGGAAAAAACGTAATCAGAATAGCCAAAGGATTTGAAATGAAGGTATTGGTTTATGAAAGAACTCCGAATTATTCACTAGCAAAAGAATTAGGGTATACCTATGCAAATAGTTTAGAAGAACTTTATAGCAAATCAGACATAATAACATTCCATGTCCCTTTAACAGATTCGACTTACCACATGTTTAACAAAAACTCGTTAAAAAAAGTTAAAAAGGGAGTAATAATAATAAACACTTCAAGAGGCGAAGTGATAGACACTGATGCGTTAATCAAAGGTCTAAACTCAAAAATAATAGGAGGCGCGGGACTTGATGTATTAGAAGGAGAATGCTTTATTAGAGAAGAAAAACAAGTGATAGACAAACACTTTCAAAAAGAATGTGACTTGAAAATGGTATTAAAAAATCACGTCTTAATAAAAATGCCAAACGTCCTTATAACACCACACAACGCATTTAACAGCCAAGAAGCATTAGAAAGAATACTTTCAACAACAACCCAAAATATTTTGGCTTTCCAAAAAGGAAAACCTATTAATGTAGTGAAAAACTAATCATTTCTCTGAAAATTCTTCCATTAAATTATCACATATCCAAACAATTCTTTTTGACTCTTCAAATTTTTGCTTTTTCATTTTCTCCATTAAATCACCACCTAAAACATTTATAAAAAAAACAAACTAATTTATATACTAAATGCATATAAACTATATAAATAAAATATAAACTATATAGGAATATTTTATGGTTGAAAATAGAAAAATACAATTAGTCGGAAATTCTACTTACACAATATCATTGCCAAAACAATGGATAGAAAAAAACAAACTAAAAGAAAAAAACACTTTAGAAATAGAAGAAAACCCTGATGGAAGCCTTCTAATAAACGTTGGAAAACAAAAACAAAATTTTTCCGAAATGAACTTAAATTCGGACTACTACAAAGAAAACTTAGGAGAAATATTGTTAGCAATATACTATTTAGGCACAGACACTATAAGAGTATACTCAAAAAACAATCTGAGCAAAGAAGCTAAAGCAAAAATAAGAAAAGCTATGCAAAACATGAGCGGTACAGTAATAAGCCAAGAAGATGACAAAGAAATAATAATAAAAGTACTATTAGAAAAGTCAAAAGTAGAAATAAAACAAATACTATTTAGGTTATGCACACTAATAGACAATTCATTAAATGCACTACAAGAAAAGCCCAACAAAGAAGAAATACAATTAAACGAAAACGAAATAGATAGGCTTTACCATTTAGGAGTAAAAACGCTAACGATTTCTCTCATCAACAACCAATTTTTAATCACTTCAGGAATAAAAAACGCAACTTTAATACCTTCATATTTTTTTATATTAAAAAGATTAGAACACATTGGAGACGAAATACAAGCTTTAAGCAAAAGCACATATTACAAAAAAGAAAAATCAAAAGAAAACTCAGAAATATTAAACCTTCTTAGAAAAAAAATCAAAGAAATTCATTTTACCTTAAAAAATGAAGAAACAAAATTGAACAATAACGAATGGATCGAAGAAATAGAAACAAACTTGAACAAAATAAACACACTTACACAAAACCATTACAGGCAAATAATAAGATTCTTGAAAGACATGCAAGAAGAAATAATTTACTTGAAGTATTACAAAGAACTCATAAAAGAAACATGAAGCCCGTTAAAACGGGCTAAAAAAATTAGTCAGAGCAGCATTCGTGCTCTACTTCAAAAGAAAAATTGCTTGACTTTTGAAAGACAGCATGGCATTGTTTACAATAACCAAATTCTATCATTCTAATCACCTCTTTAAATTTATTTGATTTTTTGTCTGAGAAAATAGGGTAAAAAAAATCCTTTCACTTCTCTTCTAAGCTAAAATATTATACTCAAAGGTGTTTAAAAAAGTGAGTGTTTGAGTTTTATGAACTATTCTTATTTTTTTCAGCATGCTTTATGCTTGCTTCTACAAAGCCCAAATAAATTGGGTTGGGTTTTAGTGGCCTTGAAGTAAATTCAGCATGAAACTGCGTACCAACGTAAAAACTATGGTTTGGCAACTCAAGTATTTGCATTATTTTTTTTGTTGGCGCCATTCCAGAAAAAACCATGCCGTTTTTTTCAAGCAGGTCTATAAACTTTGTGTTCACGTTAAACCTATGCCTAAACCTTTCCCTAACCATTTCTTTGCCATAAAGCTTGTAAGCTAAAGTCCCTTTCTTTATTTTTACATCAAAGCCTCCAAGCCTCAAAGTGCCTCCAAGACCTTGGACTTCTTCTTGCTCTGGCAAAATGCAAATAACATTATTTTTAGGGTCTTTTTTCACTTCCTCGGTAGTAGCGTCTTTCAACCCACAAACATTTCTAGCGAACTCAATAACTGCCATTTGAAAACCATAACAGATTCCTAAAAAAGGAACGTCGTTGGTTCTCAAGTATTCTGCGACTCTTATTTTGCCTTCTACACCTCTAACACCAAAACCGCCTGGAATTATTACGCCATGAACATTCACTAATTCTTTTTTCAAATCAACCAAACCTTTTTCAACAGAGGTTGTTTCAATCCACTTAATATCAATGTTAGTGTTCAATTTGACAGAGCAATGTTCTAAGGCTTTAATTATGCT
>JAWANB010000006.1:24651-26284 GCA_038895675.1 Candidatus Iainarchaeum sp. | reverse complement strand
ACGCCATGAACATTCACTAATTCTTTTTTCAAATCAACCAAACCTTTTTCAACAGAGGTTGTTTCAATCCACTTAATATCAATGTTAGTGTTCAATTTGACAGAGCAATGTTCTAAGGCTTTAATTATGCTTATGTAAGTATCGCTTGAACCAGTGTATTTTCCAGCTATTCCAATAGTTATTCTTTTATTAGAATAAACTTTGTTTTTGTTTGTCCAGTCTCTCAAAGACTTGCTTCCATTAACCTTAAATTTCCCTTCCAAACCCAAGACTTGCAAAATAGCTTCATCAATACCTTGCTCTCTATAAAATAGAGGCAACTCGTAAATGTTCTTCATGTCATAAGTGTTAAAGACACGCTCTTTAGGGACATTACTATTAAGAGAAATTTTTTCTTTTATTGTCTCTGTTATTCTTCTTTCACTCCTACAAACAACAATGTCTGGTTGCAAACCCAAACCCATTAAAGCTTTCAATCCGAGTTGAGCAGCCTTACTCTTAAATTCTCCCAAATGACTTGGCTCAAGAATGTAAGTTATGTTAACCAAGCACGTGTTCTCTTTTCCTTCTTCGTGAATTAATTCTCTTACACTTTCCATGGCGAACAAGTTTTCATAATCTCCAACAGTTCCGCCAATTTCTATTAACACAATATCAGCCTTTGACTTCATAGCGAGCCTTCTAAAAACAAGTTTTGTCTCGCCAGTAACATGAGGAATATACTGAACATCTCTGCCATTATACTCTCCCGCTCGCTCTTTTTTCAAAATATTGTAATAAATTTGACCATGAGTAGTGAAATTGTCCTTTGACAAGTCTTGATCAAGAAACCTTTCATAACTACCCAAATCCATGTCTGTTTCAGTGCCATCATCAAGCACAAAAACCTCGCCATGCCTGTAAGGACTCAAAGTCCCAGAATCAATGTTCAAATAAGCCTCAACCTTCAAAGGAGCCACTTTCAATCCTCTGTCCTTAAGAGTTTTCCCTAAAGCAGAAGAAAAAATACCCTTACCAATCCCGCTTATAACAGAACCAGTTATTATAACATACTTTGTTCTACCTTTCACATAACCTTCAGGAAAAGAAGAAAAGTTTTCTTCGCTTGACTTGTCCGCTATCATCCCTAACAATTTTTCATCCAAACATAGACCCCCTTTCAAGAACAGGAAAAGTAAGGCATACCTTGTATTTAATGTTATTCTTCCTAAAAATAAATACAGAATAATAGTAAAAAAATAAAAAACAAAAAGCACAAGAAAAGCTTTTGTACAATTAACAATAAATACATGAAAAGAGTGTTTAATTCATGGTAAAAATAAAAGAAATAAAAGCAAGGCAAGTGTTTGACAGCAGAGCAAACCCTACAATAGAAACAGAAATAGAAACAAATAAAGGCAAATTTTCAGCAATGGTTCCAAGCGGAGCTTCTACTGGAAAACACGAAGCAATAGAATTGAGAGATAACGCCAAAGAATTTTTTGGCAAAGGCGTCCTAAAAGCAGTAAGAAACGTCAACACAATAATTGCGAAAAAAATTGTAAATAATAATTATGCAAACCAAGAAGAACTTGACAACGAACTAATAAAATTAGACGGAACAAAAAATAAAAGCAAATTAGGAGCAAACGCA
>JAWANB010000006.1:0-24551 GCA_038895675.1 Candidatus Iainarchaeum sp. | reverse complement strand
AAGAAACGTCAACACAATAATTGCGAAAAAAATTGTAAATAATAATTATGCAAACCAAGAAGAACTTGACAACGAACTAATAAAATTAGACGGAACAAAAAATAAAAGCAAATTAGGAGCAAACGCAATACTCTCAACCTCAATGGCTTTTGCAAGAGCAATAGCAAAAGAAAACAACCTTGATTTACACGAATACTTTGCAAAAAAATACAAAGCAAAACAACTTTTACCAATTCCACAAATGAACATAATAAATAGTGGAAAACACGCTGGCAAAGAAAATGATGTGCAAGAACACATGATAATACCGGCAAAATTTAATTCATACAGCGAAGCACTAAGAGCAGGAATTGAAGTTTATTATACACTCAAAAAAAGCCTTAAACAAAAGTTTGGAGAACAAGGAACGTTGTTAGGAGATGAAGGAGGCTTTGCTCCAAAAATTGAAAGTTTGGAAGAAAGATTAGAACTACTTTTAGCATGCATAAGAGAAGCAGGTTATGAAAAAAAAGTATTAATAGGCCTTGACTGTGCAAGCTCTGAATTTTACAAGAATGAAAAATACACTATAGGAAAAAAAGAATATAGCGCAACAGAATTAATAGACTATTACAAAGAATTGTGCGAAAAATACAACATAGTCTCGATAGAAGACGGCTTTGCAGAAGATGACTTTGAAGCATGGAAAGAATTTAACAACAAATTAGGAAAAAAAATACAAATAGTGGGAGATGATATTTTAGTAACAAATGTTGAAAGAATACAAAAAGCAGTACAAGAAAAATTATGCAACGCACTTTTACTCAAAATAAACCAAATAGGAACAATAACAGAAGCAATAGAAGCAGGAGAAACAGCAAGAAAAAACGAATGGAAAGTAATAGTCTCGCACAGGTCAGGAGAAACAGAAGACAACTTCATAGCTGATTTAGTAGTAGGATTAGGGTATGGCCAATCAAAGTTCGGCGCACCTGCAAGAAGCGAAAGAACAGCAAAGTACAACAGACTACTAAAAATAGAAGAAAACTTAGGAACAAAAGCAATTTTTCCAAAAAACATCTTATAAAAAAAATCTGACTATCGCTTCTTTCGAACATTAGAATTTGTTTGTAAATCTATCAAAAACATTACTAATTTGCTCTTAGCGTCATTTAATTGAGAAGTAATAATGGCAGTACGAAGTTTGTTATTCTTAGTATTCCTAAGCTCTTTGGTAAGGCTTCTTATTTCAGTTAAAAATCCTAATATTGTTTTTATATCAACACTTAATATTCGTGGAAATTTAGTTCTTAAAAATCTAACAACCTCTTGTTGAGACATGTTTAAAATACGTTCAACAAGTCTAGATCTACTCAAAGGAGTTTTACGTGGCCACTTCCCATAAGGCGTATTAAAAGAAGGCTTTTTAGCAGGCAACGTTCTTCGCGTCCGTCCTTTTAGTTGCATAATAATCACAAAATATATTAATTGTTATCCAAAAAGCATAAATATTCTTTTCTCGTCCTTTTTATCATGAATTCAATGGAATTAAGAGCCTATGCTAACGCAAGTCTAGTATTCATCTTTGTATTGGCTTTTAACTTGATGGCTAATTCCCTAAGCTTTATCGTTAACCTTGCAAATTCTTTGATTTTCACTTCAATTCTATTAATAGCCATAACACTATTTTTAGGGCCTATTTCAAGACTTTTTCCAAAAAAATTTAGGCACGACCTATTATATAGAAAGCCAATAGGCATAAGCGGTGTTCTATTTGCTTTTGCTTACTTTGCAATACTCTTAATAGGAATATACAAATTAGACTTTCAAAAAATGGTAGAACCAATTAATTATTATGCCAACATTTATTTGATACTCGGCTTGTTAGTATTGATTGGTTTAGTAATTATTTCAAGGCCTAAATCAATAAGCGAAATAAGTTTTACAAGATGGAAAACTTTGCAAGGTTGGGGCTACGTTGCTTTAATTTTCCTATTATTGCATTTTGCGTTTAAAGATGGTTTTTATCACCTATCAACTTATTCTGGCAAAACACTTATCTTGTTTGGTTTCTTATGCTTAGGAGCTAAATTAGCAACAATAATTTTTTCTTTGCACAAAAAGCACACAGATTTTGAAATATCAACACTCAAAGGACACCATGAAAAACACAAAAAAACAAAATGATTTTTCAAATTGGGGCTGAGGAGATTCGAACTCCTGCCGCAGCGTTTTTCTGGAAAGAAAAAAGCGATTTAAACCAAAAACCACCCGAACGCTGAATCCTAACCAAGCTAGACCACAGCCCCCAAAAAAATTATTTTCGGACTTCTTTTAACAAAAGTTCGTGCACAAACTTTTCACCAACCAATTCTGGATGAAAAGTTGAAACTATAACATTCTTTTCCTTTACCAAAACAGGAGTATTATCAAAACTTGCTAAAACTTTAACTTTAGCACCAACCTTGCGAATAACAGGAGCCCTTATGAAAATGCCTCTAATTTTTTTCCCTTGAACTGACAACTCAGTCTCAAAAGAATCTATTTGCCTACCATAAGAATTCCTCTCAATTTCAATGTCTATTAAACCCAATGGACTGAACCTATCCTCAGACCTTACTCTTTTTGCAGAAATTATAGCACCAGCACAAGTGCCAAGCAAAGGCAAGCCTTTTTTAACACGCTTTTTTATTTCCTGGTCAAGGCCAGTCTCTAAAAGCAATTTAGAAATAACAGTACTTTCGCCGCCAGGAATTATGAGAGCATTGCACTTGTCAAGCTCTGACGCTCTCCTAACTTCAACAAAACCTACATTCAAAGAACTTAAAAGCAAACAATGCTCTAAAAAATCCCCTTGCAAAGCAAGAACACCAACGAGCAAATTAAACACCCCTCTCTTGAAGCCTTGACTCTAATTTTGATATTTCCAAGCCTTCCATCAACTTTCCTAAACCAAAAGAAACTTCAGCTAATTCGTGGGGATCATTATAAAAAGAAACTGCCCTAACAATAGCCTTTGCAACTTTTTCAGGATTAGAACTTTTAAAAATTCCAGAGCCAACAAAAACACCATCACAACCAAGTTGCATCATCAAAGCAGCATCAGAAGGAGTGGCAATGCCACCAGCAGCAAAATTAACTACCGGTAACTTGCCTAAAGAAACTACTTCCTGAACCAAAGAAAAACTAACTCTGTTTTCACGAGCAAATATTTCTAATTTTTCATGGCTTAAAGCCCTTAACTCACTAATTTTGTTCCTAATAGCTTTCACATGCCTCACTGCTTCAACTACGTTGCCTGTACCAGCCTCTCCTTTAGTCCTAATCATAGAAGCGCCTTCACTGATTCGTCTCAAAGCCTCGCCAAGATTTTTAGCCCCGCAAACAAAAGGCACCTTGAAATCGTGTTTTGAAATGTGAGCACTTTCGTCAGCTGGAGTTAGAACCTCTGATTCATCAATAAAATCAACACCTAATTCCTGCAACACTTGAGCCTCAACAAAATGCCCAATCCTACACTTAGCCATTACAGGGATAGAAACAGCTTCAATAATCTCCTTAACTTTCAATGGATCTGCCATGCGAGCAACTCCACCAGAAGCCCTAATGTCAGCAGGCACTTTTTCAAGAGCCATTACAGCACAAGCACCAGCCTTTTCAGCTATTTTAGCCTGCTTCACATTAACAACGTCCATTATACAGCCACCTTTGAGCATTTGAGCAAGGCCGCGCTTCAAAACATCAGAACCAAAAACAAGGTTAGAACTCATAAACACCTAAAAAAAAGACTTCAAAACACTTTTTAAAGAAAATACAAAAGAAAAACGAACAAATACCTTATAATTGTTGATAACAAAAAATATTTTATGCCAATAGAAAAAATAAAGTTTGAAGAAAAAGAAATAATATTAGTAGGCACTGCACACATATCAAAAAAAAGCGTTGAAGAAGTTAGAGAAACCATAGAAAAAGAAAATCCAGATGCAATAGGCGTTGAATTAGACGAAATGAGACTCAGACAATTATTAGAAGGAAAAAAATGGGAAAACACCAACATAGGAGAAATAATAAACAAAGGACAATCAGGCATACTTTTACTCACAATATTGCTCTCAAACATGCAAAAAAGAATAGGGCAAGAATTAGGAATAAAACCAGGAGAAGAAATGCTCGAAGCAATAAGAGCAGCAAAAGAAAAGCAAAAACCAATTTTTTTGTTAGACAGAAACGTCAACATTACAATGAAAAGAGCATTTCAAAACATGAACATAATAGAAAAAGCAAAACTAATAGCAGCAATCACAAGCAGTTTATTTGGTATAGGAGAACAAATAACAAAAGAAAAAATAGAAGAACTAAAAAAAACAGACATAATAACAGAAATAATAAACGAAATGACAAGAGAAATGCCAGGCCTAAAAAAAGCCTTGGTGGACGAAAGAGATAGTTATATAGCAAACAACATAGCGAAAATGCCAGGAAAAAAAATTGTCGTAGTAGTAGGCGCAGGTCATTTGCAAGGAATAAAACAAAAAATAGGAAAAGAAACAATTTTCGAAAACAAAACAGAAGAAACACCACAAAAAAGTCTTTTCAACAAAATAGCACCATACATAATTCCTACAATTTTCTTAACACTAATAATCTTGATCTTAATAAGTAATGGTATAGAAGCACTACTCAAAGCAAGTCTTTATTGGGTAATAATAACAGGAAGTTTTGCAGCATTAGGAACGATAATAGCAAAAGCGCATCCATACTCAATAATAACTGCTTTCATTTCCGCACCTCTAACAACACTACACCCGCTAATAGCAGTAGGCTTCATAACAGGTTACGTTGAAGCAAAAATTAGAACACCGAAAGTAAAAGACTTTGAAGACCTACAAAACATAAACAACTTAACAGACCTATCCAAAAACCAAGTAACAAAAATTTTATTAGTAGTTGCACTATCAAATTTAGGAGCAACAATAGGGTCATTTATAGGAATAGCAATAATATCAACAATGGTGTAAAAAAATGGAATTAAAAAAATCACCAGTAAGAACAGCTGTAAACTATTTTGCCGCATTACAAAAAAGATACCCTTACCACCCGGGAGAAAGAGGAATAAGAACAGAACAAGATGAAAACAATTTTCAAATACAAAAAGTAAAAATGGCAAAACACCTGCTAAAATTAAATTTAGTACCATGCATAAAACAACAAAACAAAAGAAAAGCAATAAAAGCAATAGAAACTCTAATCGACGACGAAACAAAAATACTCACAAGCAAACAAATACCACAAGAAGTATTAGAAGTATTCAAGGAAATAGGAAAAGAAAAAATAGAATCAATAATCAAACAACTTGAAACATACGAAAAACCACTCCAAGGAAAAGAAATAACCACGGCAAAAGAACACACATTAATCCATGGAGCTACTTCCGCTCTTTTGTTGTTAAGAATAATAAAAGCAAAAATAAAAAACTAATTTTACTGCTTAAAATTATTTTTTCTGCTTTTTAAGATAAGGCAAAATATTTCCTTTTTTCTCAGCCTCTTCAATCAAAGATTTAGCAAAAAACATTCTCTGAACAAAACCAATAAAAGACAAAACAGCAATAAGCCAAAGAGAAAATTCTAAAGCAGAAAAAGTCAAAAAAGTTAAACCAAAGTATGAAAATAAAATACCCAAAACAAGCAAAAGCATTCTCTCAGAATGCTCACCAACACCAGGCCAATCTCTGTTATCAGTTAATATGACCAAAGCGACTCTCGGCTTTGCATAACTAACCAACATTGAAAAACCAAGAGCCAAAACAGCAGCAACAGGATAAAGAAAAGCACAAGCAACAAAAAGAACAACCTCAACCACTTTATCAACCATTGTTTCAAAATAATTGCCAAACAAAGAAACTTTGCCCTGCAATCTCGCTAAAGTACCATCAAACAAGTCAATAGAAACAGCTACTAAACCAAATAAGAAAGCAAACAAAAAAATTTGATGAACAATAAAATAAGCAGAAATAACAGCCAAAGGAATAGCTAAAAAACTGAAAAAATTAGGCGACAAACCAAAATTAGCTAAAATTCTTGCAACAGACTCGACAAAAGGCTTTATAATAGGCCTTAATTTGCTCAACATAAAGACACTAAAAAAATAATCAACCAAAAATTCTTTATATAAGAATGAACACAATAAAATTGGGTGAAATCATAAACCCAACGGAATGCGGAACTGGGATCAGGCTTACTCGCGAAAGAGAAAACTGCTAAGGGTCTTTGCTCGGATCCGGTTCCGCACAAAAAAAATTACGACTTGTTTTTTAAGCACTTTATAAATCCAATTTGCTAATGCGTGAAAAATTCGACTTAACAATAATAGGTTCTGGAGTTTCAGGCTTAAGTGCCCTAATAGAAGCCTGCAAACAAAAAGACAAAACAATAGCAGTATTAGATTCTACAAAAGGTTTAGATTCAAACACTTATTATGCACAAGGCGGAATAGCCTGTGCAATAGGAAAAAAAGATTCATGGAAAAAACACGCTAAAGACACTATTTTAGCAGGCAAAGGACTATGCAACGAAAAAGTCGTTAACTTGATTACTTCAAAAGGAAAAAGAACAATAAGAGAACTCATAGACTTAGGCTTAAAGTTTGACGGCGACAAAAAAATAGAATTAGGTTTAGAAGGAGGCCATTCACAAAGGAGAATATTACACATAAATGGAGACCAAACAGGAAAAAACCTGTTGATATTCTTAAAAAAAATAGCAAAAGAACAAAAAAACGCTACCTTTTTTTACAATCAAGAAGTAAACAACATAATCCAAGAAAAAAAATTTATACTTCAAACCCAAAGCCAGGAAATAGAAGCGAATTCAATAATAATAGCTACTGGCGGTTATGCAGCATTCTATGAAAAAACCACTAACCCAAAAAACACTGTTGGGAAAGGAATAATTTTAGCACACAAAATAGGTTGTGAAATCACTAACATGGAATTTGTGCAATTTCACCCAACTACGCTAAGAACAAATTATAAAAATCTATTACTCACCGAAGCAATTAGAGGAGAAGGAGCGCGAATAGTTGACGAAAAAGGAAAACAAATAATCAACCCTTTACTCACGAGAGACAAAGTAGCAATAACAATACAACAAAAAATAGAAGAAGGCAAAAAAGTCTTTTTAGACGCAACAAAAATAATTGACTTCAAAAAAAAATTTCCAATAGTTTATAAATCACTAATAGAAAATGGGATAAACCCAGAAGAACAAAAAATACCCATAGAACCAGCAGCACATTACACTATAGGAGGAATAAAGACAAACGAAAAAGGAATGACAAACATTAAAGGCATATATGCTATAGGCGAATGTTCTTGCAATGGTTTTCATGGTGCAAACAGATTAGCTTCAAACTCACTCTTAGAAGGCCTAGTAATGGGAAAAATAGCTGCAAAAGAAGCCTTGAAAAAAAAAGAAACCACAAAAATAAAAAAGACCGAACAAAACAAAATAACAAAAAAAGAAGAACTTGAAAAAGCAAGAAAAATAATGTGGGATTACTGCGGCATAATAAGAAAGAAAAAAAAGTTAGAAGAAGGATTAAACAAAATCAGAGCCTTACTAAAACAAACAAAAAACCAAGAAACTCTTTTAATATGCAAAATGACTTTTGAAGCAGCACTAAAAAGAAAAAAAAGCATAGGAACACACTATATAGAAGAATAGAACTAAAAAAAAGCCTTTTAGACGCCAAAAAATCGGCTTTGATTATAATTAAAAGCAAATCACCACACTAATTTTTTGCCATTACTCATAAATAAGGGTGGTAGGGAGGGAAACACATGGCAGAAAAAAAACAAAAAACAAACAAAGAAAAAGACAACAAAGAATGTTGTTGTTGCTGTGAATAAAAAAAAAGGTGAGAAAATGGTGGGTGTTAGAAGAACAACTAATTATGCTACCCCAGAACTTAGATGCATGAACTGCGGAAGAATAATAGTAGACCCTATGCCAGGGCTTTACGGAAGAAGATTTTGTAGCATGGATTGTAAAGACGAATACATTTCAAAAGGCTCTGCACACGACCAACCAAGAGAATACTAAAACACTAAATTTGAATGCCTTTGCCAAAAAAAATGCAAAGGCAAACTCTTTTTTTTAAATTCAAAAAAATTATTAATTCACTCATAAGTCCTTTTAACTTCAAGACCTCTTTCATAACGCTCAATCGCCTTAACCCTCAATTTTTGACCCCACTCTGTAGGGTATTGCCCAGTAAGACAAGCAGTGCATAAATCATTCTTACCTTTCTCAAGACCTATGCATTTTACCAACCCATCCAAAGTCATGTACTTTAAACTATCAACACCAATTTCCTTAGCAATCTTATCAACTATTTTTTGGTCAATATCAAACCAACCTACTTCCCTTATTTGATCTTTATTAGAACACCTATTAACTATCAACTCGCCTATTGTTGACATGTCAATGCCGTAAAAACAAGGACTCCTTATTGGCGGACAAGTAACACGCATATGCAATTCCTTAACATTAGCCTTCAATTTCAAATAATCAACCAAAGCCTTTGAAGTAGTACCTCTGACTATAGAGTCATCAATCAAAATGACCTTTTTGCCATTCAACACTGACTTGTTCACATAAAACTTTTCCTTGACTTTCTCAAGCCTATCAGAACTCTCAATAAAAGTCCTTCCAACATACCTGTTCCTAATAAAGCCCTCCATTGCAGGAACGCCTAAAGCATGAGCATAAGCGTCAGCAGCAGGCCTTGCAGTATCAGGAACAGCAACAACAAGCCAATCATTGCTATTGACATTCAAAAATTCTTGTTTAGCCAATTCTTCACCAAGTTTCCACCTCACATGGTAAACAGACTTGCCCTCAATAATAGAAGCAGCATTAGCAAAGTAAACCCACTCAAACATGCAATGGGCATTACGAGGACTTTTAGCATAACGCTTTAATTCTACAGAATCATTTTCAACTATTAGAACTTCGCCAGGCCTTAAATCCTTAACGCCATTATCGCAAACATTTTCAAGAGCAACGCTCTCAGAAGCAGCACCAACAAAAGAATCCGAAGCAGTATAACACATAGGCCTTATACCTAAAGGATCACGCATGGCAGCCAAAGTGCCTTCAGCATTAATATAAACTATATTATAAGCACCATCAAATATTTCAGTCAACCTATTGAACACTTGATCAGGATGCTTCTTCTTTTCACCTAACTGCTCCTTCTCAAGAAAATGCAAAATCAATTCAGTGTCAAGATTTCTAACTAAATGATACTGCTTCTTTTCAAGTTGGGCCTTTAATTCTGAAAAATTAGCAATGTTACCATTAAAAGCAAAAGAAAACCACTTCCACTTTCTGCCATGATGCCTCTCAAAAGGCTGAGCAGAACCCTCATCGTCAGAACCTGAAGTACTATACCTCGTATGCCCAATACCCTTATTGCCAGCATAACGCTCCATTATCGACAAAGCATCATGCCTCGACTTGGTAGCAAAAACTTCAGAAATAGAACCAAGTTTACGCCAAGTATCAATCAACTGCTGTCTTTTTGCATTATACGTGGTTATTCCTGCAGAAAGTTGACCCCTGTTCTGCATTTGCAAAAGCATCTTGTAAAGGTAAAAAGCAGCACCACCATTAGGATAATTATCAAGAGGCTTTGGTAAAAAAGCAGCAGCAATACCGCACTCTTCTTTTGCCTCTCCGGACATAAGCAACTAAACCATAAGAAAAAATAAAAACCTACCTAAAAAAAATAGTTTTAAACGAACTAACAAAAAAAACAGACAAATTTTTAATCACAAACTAATAAAAGCATAAAATATGAAAGTCCTTATAATAGGCTCCGGTGGAAGAGAACACGCTATTTGTTGGAAAGTAAAACAAAGCAAAAAAGTAGACAAAATTTATTGCTTACCAGGAAACGCAGGAACTGCAGAAATAGCAGAAAACGTGCCAATAAAATCCGAAGACATAAATAGCATAATAGAATTTGCAAAAAACAATAAAATAGATTTAGCAATAATAGGCCCTGAAGCACCATTAGTCTTAGGAATAGTTGAAGAACTAGAAAAACAAGGCATAAAAGCCTTTGGGCCAAACTCAAAAGCAGCTAAATTAGAAGGCTCAAAAAGCTTTGCAAAAGAAATAATGGAAAAAGCAAAAGTACCAACAGCAAAACACAAAACAATAAGCACTATACAAGAAGCTGAAAAAATAATAAACGAATTTGAAAAAGGAGCAGCTGTCAAAGCAGACGGGTTAGCACAAGGAAAAGGAGTAATAATTTGCAAAAACCAAAAAGAAATAATAGAAGCAATAAAAACACTAAAACAAGAACAATTTTACGGAAAAGCAGGAGAAAAAATAGTGATAGAAGAACTATTGGAAGGAGAAGAAGCAAGCGTACTAGCCTTTTGCGACGGCAACACAGCAAAAATAATGCCACCAAGCCAAGACCACAAAAGAATATACGATAACGACAAAGGACCTAACACAGGAGGCATGGGAGCATATGCTCCAGCACCAATAGCACAAGGAAAAGAAAAAGAGTACTTAGAAAAAATCTTCAAACCAATACTAAACGAAATGAAAAAACAAGGCAATAAATACAAAGGAGTGCTTTACGCAGGACTAATGATAAAAAACCAAGACTTTAAAGTTTTAGAATTCAACGCAAGGTTCGGAGACCCAGAAACACAAGCAATACTACCACTACTTGAAACAGACATAATAGAAATAATAGAAGCATGCATTACAGAAAAATTGGACAAAACACAAATAAAATGGAAAAACGAAAACGCATGCTGTGTTGTCTTAGCCTCAAAGGGTTACCCGGGAAAGTATGAAACAGGAAAAAAAATAACTGGATTAAAAAACGCAAGCGCGTTTGAAAACATCATAGTTTTTCACGCAGGCACAAAAAAAGAAAACAATGAAATAATAACAACAGGAGGCAGAGTATTAGGCATAACAGGCGTTGGCAAAACTCTAAAACAAGCAATAGAAAACGCCTACACTGGAGCCAGCCAAATAAACTTTGAAGGAATATACTATAGAACAGACATAGGAAAAAAAGGACTAAAATAGATGAGGCAAAAACTTGACAAAGGAAAAAAAATATTACAGAACTACAATAAAGAAAGAAAGACAAAAAATCAGAAAAACACAAGTAGAAAAACTCTCAAACAAAATAATTCAAAAATTAAAAAAGTTGCCAGAAATAAAAAAAGCAAAAAAAATAGCCATTTACCTTGACTACAACAACGAAGTAAAAACACGAAAATTGAAAAAATGGCTACTTGAACAAGGAAAAAAAGTTTATGTACCAAAAATGACAACAAACGGCATAGTTTTTGTACAAATAAAAGAAAAAACACAATTCAAAAAAAACAAAGTAGGAATAAAAGAACCAAAAAAAGGCAGAAAAACAAACCCCAAAAAAATAGAATTATTTATAATACCTGGAATCGCGTTTACAAAAGACTTGCACAGAATAGGATCAGGGAAAGGCTATTACGACAAATTTTTTTCAAAACACAAAATAAAAGCAAAAAAAATAGCAATAGCTTATGACTTCCAAATAATAAAAAAAATAAAAAAAGAAAATCACGACATAAGAATGGACATGATAATAACTGACAAAAGGGTAATCAAATGAAGCAAAAAAAAACAGAAGAAAAAAAAGACAATTTTGTAAAAATAATGGTCTTTTCAGCCATTTACTTTTACCTGTTTTTTTGGGCAATAATACCATTCATACAACACAATAACCTCTTAAATTACGACATGACAGGAATGTACTTTTCAGCATGGCACACAAAAAACTATTTATACCCTGAAATAACAGGCTGGAACAAATTCTTCTTCTTTGGTTATCCGCAAAACTATTTTTATGGCCCGTTTTTCCCATACTTAGTAGCAACCATAGCACAAATAATACCCATAGACATTGCATTCAAAATAGCACTAAGCATTTTCATAATACTAACACCAATAGCATTTTACCATTTCAGTAAGTCGATAGGCCTAAAACAAAATTCTGCATTAGCCTCAACACTCATCATGACATCACTACTAATAATAGCCCCACCAAAAAGCTACGGCGGAGACCTTTACTCAACATTAGGCACAGGATTAATAGCTAATGCTGTAGCATTACCAATACTATTCTTTTACTTGGGAGAATTAGCAAAAATCCAAAAAGAAAACTACATAAAACAAGCGTTGCTTTTAGGCTTACTAATAATAACCCACCCACTCACAGCAATCATAGGCATAATAGCAACAATCTCGCACTTAATAATCTACTCAATAAAAGAAAAAGAAAAAATAGAACCAACAATAAAACAATTCATAATTGGCGCTCTAATAACCGCTTTTTGGTGGATCCCTGCAATAATAACAAGAGAAGAAGCAGAAATAGCAAGAATAGGAAGCATAGAAGATGCAACAATGTTATTAGGCCTTTTTTTAGTAGTTTTAGCAATAGCAATATCACAAAAAAATAAAGCAATTTACCCAACAATAACAACAATCGCTCTTATTTTAGTATTTTCAATAATAGGCACTAGCATAATTGACATACCAACACACTTCTACAGGTTCACAATAATAATACTCTTACTATTGCCGCCAATTTTTTTCAGCATAATAAAATTAGATCATAAAGCAATAGCATTTGCAACAACAATCTATTTTCTAATAGTAATCTTCAACGTGCAATACTATTCTCCAGAAGGATACTCAAAATTAACAAGATACGATTTAGAAACCATAAAACAAAATTGTCCGCCAGAAAATACAAGAACGCTAATAAACGCACCACCAACAACTGCACAAACTCCACACGAAATACAACATGCAATACCAATGCAATGCAACAATGTAGCAGTAAGAGGAATTTACAGCGAATCGTCAAGAAATTCTGTCTTTGTGTTCTACCTTGAAAAAGAATTAGACGAAACTAACTTTGACTGGGGAGTAAGCGTAGACAAACAATTTGTCATTGATAACAAAGAAAAACTAATGAAACTAATGCCATGGCAATTAGAAGCCTTAGGCATAAATTACATAATTTCAGCAGAACAACATGCAGAAAGTTGGAAAAAAACAAAAGACGTCTTAAAAACAGAAGTAAACAACGAATACACTGAAGGGCCTAAAGAAGTAGAATACTCATTATACAAGGTTTCAGACTCTAAGATTTTTGAAGTTCCAACAAAAGAACTAATAAAAGTTGAC
This sequence comes from Candidatus Iainarchaeum sp., assembly GCA_038895675.1. Classification (GTDB taxonomy): domain Archaea; phylum Iainarchaeota; class Iainarchaeia; order Iainarchaeales; family Iainarchaeaceae; genus CABMIU01. The sequence continues at coordinate 11,292 of JAWANB010000006.1, read as the reverse complement.
ACGCAAGAATGGAAAAACAAAACAGTCAATTGGTTTTTATCAGAAGAAATAATAAATACATTACCAATCCAAAATTTGCCGAAAGAATTGCAACAAACAAAGCAAGAAAACACTGAAACAAAAATAACTATAATAGAAGAAAACAAAAGAGGTGACAAGTACAAAATATTTATTGAATCTGAAAAAGAAGTTCCAGTGCTTGCAAAAATTTCTTATTTCCCAAATTGGAAAGCAAAACAAGAAGGAAAAGAAATAAATATTTACAGAGCAGCACCAAACTTCATGATGTTTTTTGCAAAAGGAGAAGTAGAATTGAGTTATGAAAAAACCAACTACGAAATAATATCTTACTTGATAAGCATAATAACACTTTTAATAGTCATAAACAAAGCCATTAAAAAAGATTTTTAAAAGATACAAATATGGAATCGATGAGAGTCAACAAAAAAGAATATAGAAAGTTTCAAAAAGAAGGTTACACTATTGAAGAACTACAAGGATATTACAAGGAGCTTTATTCAGCATATATTTATATTATTTCACAGCAAGCTGATGCAATTATTTCTCCTTTAAGAGGTTCTGAAATTCTCATAAAAACCATAAACTTATTTGCAAGCCTTAACAAAAATTCAAGCTTAATGCCCCGCATTTATTACCCGAAAACAGGACAAATAAATAGTAATGTTCCTTCTAAAAAGGTAAATAGAGTAGTATCATCATACCAAACTTCTATTCCAGAAAAAGAACAAAAAAGAGAAATGAATAGAATTATTGACAAAATACTTACATTGGCTAATTCAAAAAACAAACGTAAGAAAAAAATCAAAATCATATTTATAGATGAAGTTTATAGTGGCGGCGCCTTAGTTCAAGGTATAAAACTTCTTGAAAGTATTATTAAAGAAAGAAATTTAGACAATATTGTTTTGAGCATAGTAGCGATTGCCGATGCAAGAAAACAAAGATGCCCTGCTTACCTTTCTCTGAAAACAAGAAAAAAAATACGTGAATTTGAAGTTCCAAGACTATTCACGACTGACTCTTTGAAATTTTTATATCCTTTAAGAAAAGAAGTGCCAAAATTTTTTCAATTTAGTTTTCCGTTTAAAAGAAAACCTGTAGAACGTGTTTTTTCAAAATTTTCAGCAGAACATAGGCTTCAACTACTCGCTGATTTAGAGGCTTTACATACAGGAAGAAACCTATGGAGACTTAGAAGGTTGCCTACTAGCAGACACATTTTTTTAAAATGAAAGATAACACGTGAAAAGAATCTTGTTATTACATTTCTTCAACCAAAGAAATGTTTAGCAAACTACAACCTAATTCAAGCATTAATGTGGTAGCATAAACCAAAGAAAGCCTAGTTTTCAATTGGTCACCTTCACAAGACAAAACAGGAGAATCTCTATAAAAAGCATTGAAAGACTTGCTCAAGTCAATCAAATACTGAGCTAACTTGTTAGGCGCTTTATAATCATAAGCTTGTTTTACAACAAAATCAAGTTTTGCCAACAAAACAACCAAGTCTTTTTCCGCTTTTGTTTCAAGCACAAATTTTTTTGGCAAAGAATCAAAACTTTTTTTTCGCAAAATACTTGAAGCTCTTGCATAACTATACAATATGAAAGGCCCTGTTTCTCCTTCCATTTTTATAGCTTTTTCCCAATTGAAAACCAAAGTTTTGTTTCTATCTTGTGAAAGCATTCCATACTTTAAAGCAGCCAAAGCTATTTTTTCAGCAACATTAAAAACTTTTTCGTTAGGCCAATCAGAATGCCTTGCTTTTGTTTCTTCCAAAGTTTTGTTAAAAATCGTTTCAAACAAGTCAGTATAAGTTATGACGTTGCCTAATCTAGAAGACATTTTGGCTCCTTCAACGTTTACTAACTCGTAAGGCAAATGAATGGTTTCACAATAATCTTTCTTAATTTGGTTGAGAAGCTCTATAGTTTTGATCAACTGCTTAAAGTAAAAAGATTGTTCTGAACCTACTATGTTGTAAGACTTAATTGCGTTTAACTCTGTTTTTTTAAGCTTGGCGAGAGCTATGTCTTTTGTAGAATACAGGGCAGCGCCATCACTCTTTAAAATCAAAAACTTGCCTAAACCATAAGACTCTAAATCCACAATAATTGCGCCTTGATCTCTTTTTGCAAAGCCTTGCTTTTCAAGGTCTAAAGCAATTTTTATTCCTTCTTTCTCAACTTCGCTTTCGCAAATGATTTTGTCAAACCTTGTTCCAAGCTGTTCAAAAATTCTATTGAAACAATCAAAGCTAATAGAACGCAAGTAGAGCCAATCTTTTTTCAAATCTTTATCGCCTTTTTCAAGCAAAACAACCATTTCACGCATCTTTTCTTGCAATGCTTTATCTTCCGAAACAGCCTTTTCACCCAAAGCATACAACTTGTTTAGCCACTTTTCTTTTTCTGCCAGAGAAAAAGGCTCTGGCTCTTGAGAAAGATAACGATAAGCGTAAATTGATTTGCTCACGTGAGGCCCAACGTCACCACAATAATTTACTCTAAAAACATTTTCGCCAAAGTATTCGAAGATTTTTGCTATTGCTTCACCCAAACAAATATTACGAGTATGGCCAATATGAAAAGCTTTCATAGGATTTGCTTGGCAATACTCTACAATAATTCTTTCTCTTTTTCTTTTTGCCTTGCCATAAGCACTTTTCTGGGAAATTATGGCTGGAACAATTTTTTTAACTACTTCTAATTCGTTGAAAAAAAAATTTAAGTAAGGTCCCTTGACTTCACAAGACCTAAAAATTTTAGGCAAAACCAATTTATCTTTCAATTCTAAAGCTGTTTGATTAGGGTTTTTTTCATGAGAAAGCTTAAAGCAAGGCAAAGCAAAGTCTCCGAAAGACCTGTCGTAAGGGCATTCAAGCAAACTAAAAAAATCAGTTCTTGAATTGGTTTTTGAAAGCGCCTTTGCCAAAACAACTTTAGCTTCTTCGAACATAAAAATCTCTAAAACAATTTTATTTAATAATCTGCCTTTCTCAGCAATTTTTCTTTTTACATGGTAAAATAAAAATAATCACCTTTCTTCACAAATAACACTAAACTTCATTAATAAAAAAAAGAAAAAAAACACAACCTTTCCTTGATAAAAAAACCCATCAATAAAAAAAAAGAAAAAAAAACACCACCTTTCTTTTCCGTTAACGCTTTTCTTTCCTTGGTGAAAGGAAAGAAAAGGGTTAATGCGGACCCGGAGGGATTTGAACCCTCGACCCCCTGCTTACTTCCCTTCTCTTATGAAAAAGAAACTTTCATTAACGCTTCCTAGCAAAAAGAAAGAAATGGTCATCTTTCTTTTTCGTTAACGCTCTTCTTTCAATGGAAAAAAGAAAACTTGCACTTTTCTTTTCCATTAACGCTTTTCTTTTCGTGCCAACGAAAAGAAAAGGGTTAGAAGGCAGGTGCTCTATCCAAACTGAGCTACGGGCCCTTCAAATATTGTTTTACTAAACTGATTAAAAATGTTGAACTTTATTTAAAATAGTCTACGTTGAGTTTTATTGTTTCTTTCATTTTTTTTAGTTGTTCTATTGCTTTTTGTAAATTAGAGCCTTTTAGGTTTTTTACTATGAATTCTGAATAACCTGTTTTTCTGTCTTCGTTTACTTTTGTTATTCCTGATTCTATGTTGAATCCGTTGTCAGCAAGAATTTTTGCTTGTTTTCCTACTAAGCCTGGTTTGTCGATTGAGTCAATTCTGAATTTTACGTGTCCTGAAATTTCTAATGGTATTATGCTGTTTTTTAGTGTGCTTTCTATGTCTTTTTTTACTTTTTCGGAGGTTGCAAAGCAAAGCCAACTTATTTGTATTGTTGGTTTTTTTGCGTGTATTACTTTTACTCTGTCTCCGTCAAATAGTTTTGTCCAAAGTGGGACTATTCTTCCGTTAACTTCGGCTTTAATTGACTTATCTGCAACTGTTGGGTCTGTAAGATAAGCAAAGTCAATTACTGTTGAATCGCTTGGTAGTTTTATCATTTCCCCATTAGCTGTGAATACTACAATAGACTTGTTTAAAAAGTCGAGTTTTAGATCGCTAATCAATTCTTTGCTGTCGTTGTATTTTACGTTTCTGTTGAGATAAAATATTTTTTTGAATTCTTGGATTCTTTTGCTTTTTGATTTGAATAAATAGATTATTCCGTATTCGCCTAATTCAAACATTTCTTTGGATTGAATGTAAATTTTTACAGGCTTGTTTTTTGGACTTATTACTTGGGTGTGCAAAGCCTGGTAAAGATATGATGGAGTTGCAATATAGTCTTTGAATTTTTTAGGTATTGGCTTGAATATTTCATGGACTGCACCTAATGCAAAGTAACAATCTTTTTTTGATGGGACAATAATCTTCAAAACTTTTATGTCGTTCAATTCTTCGATTTTTTTTCCACGAACTCGCATTTTCATTCTCAATGAATAAAACGACTTACAGAAAGTCAAAAACGACCAATCTTTAGTAAATCTTTGTTTTTTTAGGGTTTTAATTATTTTTGATATTTCTTTGTCTTTGGCTCTGCTGAAAGGCATCAACGATTTTTTGAATTTTTTAAAATCTCGTGGTTCAAGGTTAGCATAGCACAAGTCTTCCATTTTTCTTTTTAAAAAATTCAAGCCAAGGCGTTGAGTTATAGGGACGTATACTAAGAGGGCGTCTGATGCTATTCTGATTCTTCTTTCTTTGTCTAAGTAAGAGAGTGTTTCAAGGTTGTGAAGTTTATCAAAAAGCTTTATTATAAGGACTCGCAAGTCTTTGGAAGAAGCTATTATTGTTTTAACAACGTTAGCGGCGGTGTGTTCTTTCCTTGACCTGAAAGCTACTAAATCCAATTTGGTCAAAGCGCTAACTAAATTTGCTATGTCTTTGCCGAAAAGGCGTCTTAATTCTGCTAAACTAATATTGGAGTCTTCTACAACGTCGTGCAACAAAGCAGAAGAAACAACTATTTCGTCAAAACCAAAGTCTGCTAGGGAATTTGCGACTGCTAAAGGATGAGAAAAATATGGTTCTCCTGACAAACGTTTTTGGTCTTTGTGAGCAATCTTAGAAAAAAAGTAGGCTTCTTCCAAAACCGAGGTTTTGGCTTTAGGATTATTAGAAACTACTTTTTCTAACAAAGATTTAAGTTCTTTTTCAATAAAGCGACTCATACAAATAATAATTGGCAACGCCTTTTTATGAATTACTTAAAATATTTTGCAAAGACCAATTTTTACATATTACTTTTTTATTCAATTTTCTAACTATTTTCTAATGCTTTTTCTTTTTTTGGCTTATAAACCATGTAAACTCTGTTTAGGTATTTGTTATTGTGTTTTACCCAACCTGGCAAAACACCGCACTTGACAAATCCTTCTCGCTCATAAAGTTTAATGGCTTTAGTATTATCAGAGTAAACTGTCAAGTAGAGATTGTGAGGATCAAAAGTCTTTAAGGCTTCGTTAACAATAAGTCTTATCAAAATAGTGCCAAGGCCAACTCCTCTGAAATCTTTATCCACATAAAAACTTAAAGAAACGTTGTCTCTTTCTCTACCTGACATTTTTTCAGCAGAAACCTTGGCGATAATTCTATTATCATGAACTCCTACCCAAACAATTAATTCTTTACGATTCATCCTTAAAATCATGTCATTAACCATTTCACGTTCGTCTTCAGTATCAAGCCTCTGATCAATGGCAATGTAGGCACCTTCTTCAACCAATTTGTTCAAAAAATTTTTTAGCTTGCCAACGTCATCCTTAGTAAAAGTCCTAATCAAAACTTTTCTACCATCAACCAACTGAATTTCTTTCTTAAAAAGGAAAGAATCCTTAAAAATTTTCTCATAATAGAACAAAGCAACGGAAGTAAAAATTGTAGAAAAAACAATAGCCAAAATAATTGTGTCAATAATGAAACTACTAGAAGGAGAATAAATAAACACGAAAGAAGCCAATACTGCACTTAACAAATCACGAGGAATAAAAACAACACGCAAAAAATCTTCGTGTTTTTGTGATTTAACAAAATTTTTCAAAACAAAAGCTACTAAAAACCTTGAAAAAAGCATTACTAAAACTATCGAGATTACAAAAAATATAGCCAAAGTAGAAATTTGAGACAAATCAAAAATCATGCCCAAATAAACAAAGAAAAAGGTATTAACAAAAATAGAAATCTCTGATTGAAAAGAAGTTAAAGAATTGTCAAAAGAAAAATTAGGTTTTCCCAACAACTTTAAAAATAACTCAGAATTAGCCAAAACAAAACCAATCAAAGCAACAGAAATAACACCAACACCACCGAAAATAACGAAATCAACAAAATAAATTATTAACACAACAGAAAACAAGACCAAACGACCAAAACGATTAATGTTAAAATGCAAAAGCAAAAACAATAAACACAAACTTAAAAATAAACCAAAAATAAAAGAAACAGAAAACAAAGAAAATAAAATAGAAGCAAAAGAATTCTGATTAGAAAATGGCAAAGAACTATACTTCATAATACCTAAAGTTAAAACACAAACAAAAATAGTGGACAAAGTGCTTTCAAAGTACAAGGCAGAACGCAAAGAATTAGTGGTTTTCACAAATGGCAATATAGAATAAGAAGAATAAGAAGAAATAGCGCCTAAAATAGAACCCAAAATAAAAGAATTAATTGGACTCCAACCAAAAACAAACCTAACCAAAGCAGTCAAAAGCACAACACATAAACCAAGATTTAAAACAGAAAACAATAAAGAATAAAAAAAATCCTTAGGAAAGTCTTTGACCTTAAGCCTCAAACTAGCCTCAAAAACAATAGATACTAAAGCAATAGCACCAACTACAGGTAAAGCCTCCTTGAACTGAACCAAATCAAGATTAGAAATAGAAAAAAAATTCAACAAGCCTAAAGGCCCCAAAATAAAACCAAAGACAAGAAGAATCAATGGCTCTGGAACTTTAGTATTTTCAAAAAGCCACCTACTAAAAAAACCAAGCAAAACTATTAACCCGAACAAAAAAATAATTTCAAACATTTTAAACCCAAAAAAAACAATAAAAAAACAATTTAACAAACCAATTAAAGAATTATTTAATATTTAAAACTATTTCCAAACAAGTTTTTTAGAACAAAAAATGGAAATGATGGCATGCCTAACAATTTCAAAGAAATAGAACAAAAATGGATAAAAAAATGGGAAAATGAAAAAACTTTTGAAGCAAACCCTAACGAAAAACCAAAGTTCTTTGTAACATTTCCTTATCCCTACATGAACTCACTAATGCACATAGGGCACTTTTATACTCTAATGAGAGTAGAAGCCATGGCAAGGTATAAAAGAATGAGAGGCTATAATGTCCTATTTCCACAAGGTTGGCATTGCACCGGCAGTCCAATAGAAAGTGCTGCGCAAAGAATCAAAGAAAATGAACCAAAGCAAATAGAAATAATGAAACAATTAGGGCTGAAAGAAGAACAAATAAAAGAATTTCAAGAACCAAAAAAATGGGTAGAATACTTTCCAAAAGAAGCAGAAAAAGACCTAAAGTCTTTAGGGTTAAGCATAGATTGGCGAAGAAGCTTCATAACAACATCATTAAACCCGCATTACGACAAATTCATAAAATGGCAATTCACAAAACTAAAAGAAAAAAACTATGTAATAAAAGGAAGCCATCCTGTGGTTTGGTGCACAAAAGACAACGCCCCAGTGCCAGACCACTCAAGAATAGAAGGAGAAGGAGAAACACCACAAGAATTCACCTTACTAAAATTCAAGTTTGAAGACAAATACATTATAGCAGCAACACTAAGACCAGAAACAGTCTTTGGCCAAACAAATCTATGGGTAAACCCAGAAATAGAATATATTATAGCAGAAGTAGATAAAGAAAAATGGATAGGAAGCCAAGAATTTTTCGCAAAACTAAAACAACAAAACCACGAAGTAACTACGATAGGAAAATTAAAAGGAAAAGAACTAATAGGAAAAAAAGTAATAGCACCAGAAATACACAAGACAATAATAGTACTTCCAGCTACATTCTGCGACCCTACGAAAGGAACAGGAATAGTGACAAGCGTGCCAAGCGACGCACCGGACGACTACATAGGCTTACTTTACTTGCAAAATTCAAAAGAAACATGTGAAAAATACGGTTTAAACTACGAAGAAATTTGCAAAATAAAACCAATACCAATAATTAACTCGGCAGAATTGGGAGAAATGGCAGCAGAAAAAATGGTAAAAGAAATGAACATAAAAAGCCCAGAAGAAAGACAAAAATTAGAAGAAGCAAAAAAAATAGTTTACAAAAAAGGATACTACGAAGGCATTATGGGAAAAAATACGAGGAAATACTCAGGAATGCCAGTAATAAAAGCAAAAGAACTCGTGAAAGAAGAACTAATACAAAACAAAGAAGCAACAATATTCTACGAACTCACAGGAAAAGTCGTATGCAGGTGCTTACAAGAAGCCACAGTAAAAATAGTTACAGATCAATGGTTCATAAACTACAAAAACAAAGAATGGAAACAAAAAAGCCACGAAGCACTCTCTAAAATAAAATTATACCCAGAAGAAGCAAGACAACAATTCAACTATGTAATAGATTGGCTTAACGACTGGCCATGCACAAGAGAATTCGGTTTAGGAACAAAATTACCATGGGATGAAAAATGGGTAATAGAAAGCCTAAGCGACTCAACAATATACATGGCTTATTACACTATAGCACACAAAATAAAAGAAATTCCAGAAGAAAAAATAAACAACGAATTTTTCGATTACGTGTTTTTAGGAAAAGAAAGCAAAAACATAAAAGTAGAAAAAGAAATTTGCGAAGAACTAAGAAAAGAATTCAATTATTGGTATCCAGTTGACTTTAGAAACTCTGGCAAAGACCTAATACAAAACCACTTAACTTTCTACATATTCAACCACGTTGCAATTTGGGAAGACAAAAATAAGCACCCAAAAGGCATAGGAGTAAATGGTTGGATAACAATAAACGGAGAAAAAATGTCAAAATCAAAAGGAAACTTTATATTGCTAAGAGAACTCCCAGAAAAATTTGGTTGCGATGCTTCAAGATTTGCAGTACTCTCAGGAGGAGAAGGCTTAGATGACGCAAACTTTGAAATAGCATTAGCAGAAACAATGAACCAAAAACTGCAAGAACTCCTAAACCAAATCAAAACAATAAAAGAAAAAAGCACAGAAAGAAAAAAAAGCAAGATAGATTATTGGTTAGAATCACAAACCAACGAAATTGTAATGCAAACAACAAACTACATGGAAGAAGCAATGTTCAAAAGCGCACTAAGGTTAGCATTCTTTGAAATGCAAAGAGCAATAAAATGGTACTTGTACAGAACAGGAAACAAACCAAACAAAAGCACCATAGAAGAAACCTTAAAAACACAAATACTAATGTTAGCCCCAATAACACCTTTTGTAGCAGAAGAAGCATGGCAATTATTAGAACAAAAAGAAATGATTAGTACAGCAAAATGGCCAAGCTACGACAAAACAAAAATATCAAAAGAAATAAAACAAACAGAAGAAATAATAAAAACAACTATAGAAGACATAAAACAAATAATAGAGCTAACAAAAATAAGCCAACCAAAAAAAATCACTATAATCATAGCACCAAAATGGAAACACAAAGCAATGACAATAGCAAAAAAAGCTTGCGAAAACAAAATTGATTTTGGGTTAATAATGAAAGCCCTTATGCAAGACCAAGAAATAAGACAAAAAGGAAAAGAAACAGAACAATTCGCAAAACAAGCTTTGAAAATTGCCAAAACTTACGACGAAACAGAAATAAACGAAGAAGAACTAATAAAAGAAAACACAGAATTTTTTGAAAAAGAATTTAATTGCAAAGTTTTCTTTGAAAAAGCAGAACAAACACAATACAAAGAAAAAGCCCAAAAAGCCATGCCAAAAAAACCAGCGATAGTAATAGAATAAAATTACAATCAAAGACTCTTAGAAGTTAAATAATAATTATTCCTAATTTTTTTAGTGCTTATAGCATAACGACTAACCTTCCAATTCGAACCAACTAACTCGCCTTTTCTATTAACATAAATGTAATTCCAACCATTTACTAACAACTTTATAGCTAAAGCAGCATAAATGTCATCTTCATTCCGAAAATATTTAACTAAAGAAATATTATCATTCATCGCTCTTTCCAACTTGCCCTTCACTTCAGACTCGTAAAACTCATTAAGCTTTTTAGCCACTAACAAAGTTTGGGCATAAACCTCTTTTTTAGACTTTAACTTTTCACGAAAATAATTTACAGCACCGCCTAAAACCATGAAACTAATAGCAACAGGAATTCTTAGACTATCCTTTTTCAAAGACTCGCCCAAAAATAAGCCAGGCAAACTACCTAAAGCAAAACCCTTATAAAAACCAAGCTCCGCTTTTTCTCTTCGGTTGCTACGTACAGCTAAAAGCCCATCCACAACAGAAACAACAGGAGATGGTTGAAATTCGGGACCTACTTTTCTTGCACGACTACTCAAAACTCTATTGGTTTTTGCACACATAACAAAACAAACAACTAACCAAAATTTAATTCTATTGAAAAATTAAATTAATATTTTTTATCCAACAAGAAAGTAAGAATGCTTACAGACAAAGAAATAAAAGCAATATACAAAGAACAAGCTTCAAAAGAACCAACCAAAAATTACCCGACAAAAAAACTGCAAGAAAAAGGATTTACCAGAAAAAAATGCGAAAATTGCGGAAGATATTATTGGACACAAGACAATGAAAGAAAAATATGCGGAGACGCTACTTGTTGTGGAGGCTATTCTTTTATAGGTGACCCGCCTACAAAAAAAAAGTTTGATTACTTAAGCACTTGGACAGAATTCAAAAATTATTTTACAAAATTAGGTTACTACGAATACAAAAGATACCCAGTAGTTGCAAGATGGCGTCCAGACGTTTACTGGGTAGGTGCCTCAATATACCCATTCCAACCTTTTGTAGTAAAAGGCGAAATAAAACCAAAAAGTAATGCAGTAATAATACCACAACTATCACTAAGATTCAACGACATAGATAACGTTGGCATAACAGGCTCTCACTATGTTTGCTTTGACATGTTAGGGCAATTACATTTCGAAAAAGCTAAAGACTATAACACAGAACTTTACTTTGAAGAATATTTTAATTGGATAACAAAAGTAATGGAAATAACAGAAAATGAACTAACTATTCATGAAGACGCATGGGCAGGC